>JAVKCD010000001.1 GCA_040222855.1 Phycisphaeraceae bacterium
CTGTAAACACCACTCGAATACTGCAGCGCGCCACCGGCTCTATTTCGCCGGTCGAAATGTGCAGCGCTCATAACCCTTGCTCGCTAATTTTGAGCAAGACTTGCGTTTATCGATTGATCGATGCAAGTCGCACAATGCTCAGAATCGCGAGGGAAATGAGTGCTTACCGATATGGACACCTGGACGAACATCCGTCACGACGTTCTCGTGGACGGGATGAGCATGCGTGAGGCGTGTAAGAAATACCACTTGAACTTCCGGACGATCCAGAAGATTCTGTCCCACACGGAACCACCCGGCTACTGCCAGGCGGCCACGCGAAACAAACCGATAATCGGGCCCTTCCTTCCGATCATTCACGAGATTCTCGAAGCCGATAAGCAGGTTCACAAGAAGCAGCGGCACACGGGCAAGCGAATCTTTGATCGGTTGCGTGACGAGTACGGCTACACGGGTGGGATCACGGTTGTTCGCAACGAGATTCAACGGTGGAGGCAATCATCGGCAGAAGTTTTCATGCCTCTCGCCCATCCACCGGGTGAAGCCCAGTTCGACTTCGGTGAGGCGAAGGCGATCTACCGTGGTCGTGAGATCAAGGTGATGTTCTGCGTGGTGTCGCTGCCCCACAGCGACGCCTTCTTCTGCCAGGCATTTCCACGGGAATGCACCGAAGCATTTCAAGAGGGGCACGTTCGCGCGTTTGAGTTCTTCGGTGGTGTTCCCAAGCGAATCAGTTACGACAACTCGAAAATCGCGGTCGCGAAGATTGTTGGCCGCCGAGGCGAGGAGCGAACGAAAGAGTTCTTGCGATTGCAATCGCACTATCTTTACGAGCACCACTTCTGCTTAGTCAGGCGTCCCAACGAGAAGGGCCACACCGAAGGACTCGTCAAGTTCTCGCGTAGCAACTTCATGGTGCCGGTTCCTCAGTTCGATGATTTTGAGGAATTCAATCGAAAGCTGGCCGAGGACTGCCGCCAGGACTTGCAGCGTAAATTACGAGGTAAGGAAGGCACGAAAGCAGAACTGCTCGAAGCTGATCGGCAGGCGATGCTCCGCATTCCGGAAGATCGTTTTGAGGCACGACGTGTCGAAAACTGCAAGGTCAATAGCTTGTCACTGGTTCGATTCGATCGAAACGACTATAGCGTGCCGACGCAGTATGCGTACCGCAAGGTCGTCGCGGTTGGCTCGCTTGATCGCGTGCGGATCGTTGCCGACGACCATCTCATTGCCGAACACGTGCGCGACTGGGGATCGGAAAACGTTCACTACGATCCGCTGCATTACTTGGCGCTCTTGGAGCGAAAGCCAAATTCACTCGACTTTGGCAAGCCTTTTGAGTCGTGGAACCTGCCGGACTCCTTCACGGTGCTCCGCAGACGGTTGGAATCCGATGGCGATGCCGAGGGTCGTCGCGAGTTCATCAAAGTCTTGCGACTGTTGGAAAGCTATCAGGTTAAAGAATTGGCCGAGGCGATCGATCGAGCTTTGGAGATCGGCGCGATGACGGTGGACGTCATCAAGATTCTGGTTCAAGAAGGCCGAGAGTCGCCCGCCAAACTCTTCCGGCTCGACGACCGACCACATCTGCAAGATCACAGCATTCCTGAACCGCAACTCTACAAGTACAGCGAACTGATCCAACATTCCAAGAGCCAACACCCTGAAGAACAATCATGAAGAAACTCGAAACGAAAAGTACGGTGCTGCTCAAGCATCATCTCAAGGCACTCAAGTTGCCGACCATGCACGAGGCGTGCGACAAGATTGCGGCCCGCTGTGCGAAGGAAAATGTCGATCATCTCGGATTCTTGCTGCAATGCTGTGAGCAAGAACTGATTGGCCGTGAAAAACGTGCCGCTGAACGACGTTTGAAAGCGGCAAAGTTCCCCAACTATAAAACCCTCGAAGATTTCAAGTTCGAGGCTCAGCCGACACTCAATCGCCCGTTGGTCAGCGAGCTGATGCGTGGTGAATACATTGAGAAGCGTGAGTCGGTCATCTTGATTGGCCATCCGGGAACGGGGAAAACGCATCTCGCCACAGCCTTGGGTATCGCGGCCTGCGGGCAAGGAAAGAAGGTTCGGTTCCATCGTGTGACCGAACTGATTACGCAGTTGATGGAAGCTCGTGAGGAACGTCAATTGATGCGTATAAAGAGCCAGCTTGCCAAACTTGATCTGCTGATTCTCGATGAGTTGGGCTATGTCCCGGCCAGCAAGCTTGGCAGCGAATTGCTGTTCGACGTGATCTCGGCGGCCTACGAACGGACCAGCGTGATCGTCACCACAAATCTTCCCTTCGAGCAATGGACCGAGGTACTCGGAAGCCAACGGCTGACCGGCGCTGTGCTGGATCGCCTAACCCATCACTGCCATATCCTGGAGGCCACGGGCGAGAGCTACCGACTCAGCGACGCCAGAAGACGCTCCACCAGGAAGAAATAGCCGCCGATTAACGCTAAATCGAACGACGGACACAACTGGCATAATCGGCCTCCCCCATGGGGGAGCACATGCGTTCTTTCAATCAAACCACACTCAAACTAACATGGAATCCTTAAACCCCGAGCGCTGCACTTTCTGACCGACGCGCGCTGCAGTATTCGAGCGGTGTTTACA
>JAVKCD010000002.1 GCA_040222855.1 Phycisphaeraceae bacterium
GTGTCCTTCCGGTAAGCGTGCCTGAACGATTTTTTCGTCCTCGGTACCGTGGTTGGTTTTACCTTTGGGGAGACCGACTATGGCTGGACGAAAACGTGGTGAGATCGGCGGGGCACTGGCGCGGGGGCGAGATCGGTTTGAGGCGTGGCGCCGGTCACGGCCGGCGGGAGCTCGAATTCCGGAGAAGCTGTGGTTGCTGGCGGTCGGACTGGTCGACACTCATGGACTCAGCCGCACGGCCTCGGTGCTGAAGCTGGATTACAACGCGTTGAAGAAGCGTGTTGCCGGTGAAAATGTCGATTCCGATTCGGACGAAGCTCGTTCGGTCTCTCCGGGATTCATCGAACTTTCACCCTCGTCGCTGGCACCGTCAGCATTGGCCGCGTCGGGAGAATGTCTGGTCGAGTTCGAAGACGGCTCGGGAGCTCGCCTGCGGGTGCATCTGCGGGGCTGTGACGCGCCTGATCTGGTAGCCCTTTGCCGCAACTTCCGGGGCGCGGAGTGATGCTGCAGATCACTCCCCAGATGAAGATTCTGGTGGCTGTTGAACCCGCTGATTTTCGCAAAGGAATTGACGGGCTGGTGCGGCTCTGCAAAGA
>JAVKCD010000004.1 GCA_040222855.1 Phycisphaeraceae bacterium
AGAGGCTGCCAAAAAACTCACTTTGGAGAACGTTTGAGTTGGGCATGATATTTGCGCCCGACCATGACAGTTTCTTGTCTCGTACACAAGGAGAACTGTCATGGCGGACGCACGAATGCCGGAGCGGTTTTACGAGTTGGCTCGACCGTTGCTGCCACCGGAGCGGGAACCCGGGCCGCAAGGTGGACGCCGATCGATCGATCATTATAGCGTGCTGAAGGTGATCTGGTTCGTGTTGGTCACCGGCTGCCGCTGGAAAGATGTGCCAAAAGAGATGGGCTGTTGTGGCGAAACGGCGCGCACTCGGCTGCAAGCCTGGGAGCGTGAGGGGATTTGGGATCAACTACACAAAGAGTTGTTGACCATGTTGCGTCACGAGAATGAACTGCACCTGGAAATCGCGATGATCGACTCGACACAGGTGCGGGCTTTCGGCGGCGGCGAAGCCACGGGCCCCAGCCCCGTCGATCGCCGTAAAAAAGGGACGAAATACACGCTCTTGGTCGATCGCGACGGTGTGCCGTTGGTGATTCGTACGGCACCGGCAAATCGCAGCGACCAGCGAGAGATCCTACCCACCGTCGTTTCGTTTCCCGTCGTGGGTGGCAAGCCAGGCCGTCCACGCACACATCCTGAGAAACTGTACGCCGATGCGGGCTACGATTGCGAAGCCACGCGAAGCGTTCTCCGCTGGCTGGGCATCGAGCCGCACATTCGCAAACGCAATACCGTGCACGGCAGTCACCTTGGGCGTGTGCGATGGGTCGTCGAACGAACGATCAGTTGGATCAAAGGGCTCCGCCGCATGCGAGTCCGCTACGATCGCTCCGGCACGACGATCGACGCCTGGACTACCCTTGCCGCAGCCGTCATCTGCTTACACATCCTGCTGGAAGCAACCACCTAAATCACCTTTTAGTATCCAGTTTTTTGGCAGCCTCT
>JAVKCD010000005.1 GCA_040222855.1 Phycisphaeraceae bacterium
ACGAGGCCTGGCTGGAGGACAACCGCTACATCAACATGGACCTGCTGCGCGAACAGAAAAAGCTCGCGCTGAAGGCCGCCGCCTGATCAATTCGAAGCCATGACCGCCAAAAGCTTTTTGCACAACTTGACGGACACAACCTCGCTATTGAGGCTCGCCTCCACCGCTCGATAGACTGCAGGAAGGCAGCCTCAACAGCGCCACGAATAAGCAGCGGGACGCTCTGCTAAGAACGCATGGGTGCTCGGTCTTAGCCGGTACATAATTCGGGAGACATAGTGGGCAGGCCGTACGAACACGAACTAGCTGCGCTTTACACGACAACCTCAGAGGTCTTCGCCATGGACCTCTCACCACTCCAGAGGGTCATCGCGGACGGCGCTAGTCGCGGCCTCATCGTTGTCGCCTCCGGTGGATCTACAACTTCGGCCAGCTTGGCTGCTGACCTTCATATGGCAGCAGTAGGAAATCTGGCCCGAGCGATGTCTCCGCTTGAGTTCCGAGCTCTCGAGGCGCTTGCAAATTCGAACGTGTGGCTCATTAGTGCTGGCGGCGAAAACCACGACATCCTCGATGCCGCACGTCATGCTTTCTTATCTGGCGCTCACTCTGTCACTGCAATCGTTGCTAGCCGGCAGTCGAAGTTGTCCGACCTTGTCGAACAGCACGAGTCGGGGCGCGTGATCACTCTTGAGTTGACATGCGGGAAAGACGGTTTTCTTGCAACCAATAGCCTTTGGGGGACTTGTTTGCTCTTGGTGAGAGCCTTCCGTGCCGTGTTCTCCAGCGCGGAGAGAGGGGTCGAGGCCCCGGATGCGCAAGCGATGATCACCTGGGCACGCAACGCGGTTACGGAACAATTCAAACCGTGCAGCAACCTCGTGTTGATTGGAGATCCAAGCACATTGGTCGGGGCCCGGGATTTAACCATGAGGGCCGAGGAAGCGGCGCTCGCTTCTATCTGGGCCACTGACCTGCGAAACCTGGGCCATGGCCGTCATTATTGGTTCGCGGCTCATGGCCGCAATGCGTGCGCCTACTTCCTGGTTTCAGAGGAATACACCGGTTTTGCTAACAAGTGCGCCGAATTGATCGGCACTGGCAGTCCGGCGACCGTAGTTACGATTCCAGGTGACTCTGATACCAGGATGCTAAGCGCGATCGCCTTCTCCCTCTACGCCGCTGGAGCGCTGGGTGCACATATACGCCGTGACCCTGGCCGTCCCGGCGTACCGAAGTTTGGGGAGTCCCTGTACAACCTTCGGATGCCCTATCAGGAGCGGGCGGCCTCATACGATCGTGAACAGCGCATTATTGCCGCCAAGCTAGGCATGGCCCCGACCGACGCGCTGCTAGAACGCGACGCCTATGAGCAATGGAAGCTACATTTGCGTGGTTTCGAAGAGAGGCTGAGAGGGGCAAGCGTCCGAGCTCTCATTTTCGATTATGACGGCACGCTGATCGACACAACTCGAAGATTCGAGCCCCTCGCCGCGCCCATCGTCGAAGAGTTGATCCGCGTACTCAATGCCGGCCAAACAGTCGGAATTGCGACGGGCCGGGGCGATTCCTGTGGCGAAGCCCTGCGGGCGGCACTTCCCAAGCATCTTTGGGCTAAAGTGACCATTGGGTACTACAACGGTTCGTTGATAAGGCGCCTTGACGATACTTCTTTCCTGGAAAAGGAAGCGAGCGAGCAAATTATGAACGTTCGCCGACGGATAGAGGATATCGCGCCTTCAGGCCGAAGGGCATCGATCCGGACGTACGAGAAACAGTGTTCGGTCACGTTCTATGACGGACGAAGTGTCGAACAAGGTTGGATGGAAGTTTCCGCCGTCTTGGCCAGCTTGATTGACAATCAAATGGTTAAGGTTTGGAAATCGTCGCATTCGGTCGATATCGTGTTATCCGATGTTTCGAAGACTGCCGTGGTAGATGCTATCGCCCAACAGCTCGGCTGCACCGTCGAGAACATCGTATGCATCGGCGACCAAGGTCGATGGCCAGGCAACGACACTGAATTGCTAGGAAACCCTCTTTCCCTTTCCGCCGACCGTTGCTCCTTCACTCCCGACCGCTGCTGGAACCTAGCGGGGTTTCCTCGGAGGCAACTCGCCTCAACACTTGCCCAACTCCGCCTATTCGATGGAGGACCTGGGCGACCGTTCGCATATCGAGGTGAACTCAGTGAATAACGAAGTGGCACTCGAACTGTTAGCGAAAGTGATGGACTGGCAGCTTGATAAAGCGGTTGACGAGATGCGGTGGTGGAAACTGATCTCAGCCGTCAAATACGATGGTTACCGTGACTTCCTCGCGGGTGCGCGATTTCTTGAAAGCCTCGTGGGCTGGTTGCTGCAGTTCAGCGAGGAAGATAGAGAGGCGGCATACAAGTTCGCTCGCCACCGCTTGGTCTACGTCAGCGCGCTTGAACGAGAACGGTTGATCCAAGCGATGTATCCCCGGACGGTCTACCCCAGACTACTGAAGGCAGTTGCCAATAAAGCGCAAATCCCACCATGGAAAGTCCATAAGAGTGGCGAGCTCATGAAGCAGGTGAGGATTGCGAGACGTAGAACTCTGTTTCTGGGGCTTAGCGATGGCGCACGTCTTGACTCGTTCCGTCACGCCAACGTGGGGGGCCGTATCTCGAATGAACAAGTTGTCATGGGCGCCCAGCTGGACAAGCGCAAATGGGCTGATCTGAAGAAGGATCTGACGCGCGACCTACAGCACCTCGGGGCGGACATCGAGCCCACTTTCGACTGCATTTACCTAGTGGACGACTTTTCAGCTTCTGGGACGTCATTTCTGCGGAACGAAGGATCCGATGAAGGCGCGGACTGGAAGGGCAAGCTGCCCCGGTTTTTAGAGTCGCTTGGATTCAATGAGGACCCAATACAGGCAGATAATTGGAGACTCATCGTGCATCACTTGATGATTACGGATAAAGCGTGTAAGCACTTACAGGATAGCATTCAAGAGTTTATGGCCTGCGCGGATGAATGCTTGCCCCGGTTTAGTGACTACGAGGTGACTTACGGGCATAAATTTTCAGAGCGCCTTCCAGTGCAAGAGGGTTGCCCGCTGGACGAAGAGGTAATCCCGCTTACAGATGACTACTACGACAACGCGATTGAGACGCCAGCCACTCGCAAGGGGGGTGTTGACCACTTAGGTATGGGCTATGCGGCTTGCGGCTTGCCTTTGGTGTTGGACCACAACACACCCAACAACTCCCTTGCGATGCTGTGGGCGGAGTCTGCGGGCAAGAACGGAAGCCATCAGATGCGCCCGTTATTTCGCCGTCGGCAACGCCACGAGTAACAGCCTTGCCAAATCCATTTAAACATCGCGCCAGCGAATATCAGGGCAACGAGTTCGAATTCCTGGCGACGTTGACACCCTCACTGTTCCGCATGACTCTCGACGAGTACAAGGACCCTGAGGACCTGTTAACAAGGGTAGTAGTGTTTAGCGCCCCCCCGGGTACGGGTAAGACCACGCTTTCTCGCTTCTTCCAGTTCGCGACACTTTCTCGACTTCTCGATAAACAACGCCGTAGTCCGGACAAGCAACATGAAGAGCTGCTCCAACTCGCGTCTGAGCGAGGATTTATATCGCACGAACGTGTTTCTGTTTGCGGTGCGCGAGTTTCGCTTGAGCGTGACTACCGAGACCTAGCGCTATTGGGATATCGCCAGGAAACGGCAGATACCCTTCTACTTAGTCTTCTCGGTGCCCGTGCAGTTCTGTCGTGGCGACGTGGCTTCCAAGATGCTGGATTAAGCCTCAATTCTATTCGCGTCGTACCGACCAGCGAGGGTAGTGCCCGACTTGATTCAATCGGCGGTAGCAACTTTCAAAGCATCGTTGAACGTGCGGAATTCGTCGAGTCACGCCTTTTTCAACTGACGACGCGTTTTGTTCCGCCTAACGAGGAGGAGCTACTCGAATCTATACGATCTTCGTTCCTTCCTTTGGTGGCCATTTCTCGTTTCGAGCTCCCAGATAATCACGGGCAGGTCCTACCACTGTTGATGATGGATGACGCCCACTCCATTAGTCGCGAGCAACACGACGCCCTCTTGAACCACCTATCCAGTCGAGAAGTCGTTATTGGGCGTTGGGTTCTACAACGAATGGAAGCATTAGATGCTGAAGGTGTAATCGCCTGGGGGGACGAAACAAGACCTAATCCTACAAGTGGCCTGCAAAGGAGCCGGTCCGTTCTCGATATTCGAATGACCCAGTCTTACGATGAGGCGAGAGGCGCCGTTCGTAAGCGGTTTCGGAAAGCAGTAGCTGAGTTGGTATCCCGCAATATTGCGCAAATGCCGAACCTGACAAGGTTGGGCATCACCATTCCCAACTTAGAGGAGCGGAGCGAGCCGACGGATAAGCAGCTCGAAAAGCTGAACAAGCGTATGGAAAGCGCGATTTCGCAATTGGAGCTACCCCCCGCACAAGTAAAGCAAATCGTCGATGGCGTCAGAGAGTATCTGCGAGAGAAGCCGCAGTACAGCTCGAACGGACTACTTCCCCCGATGGCAACAATTCTCTTGCACCGCCAGTTCAAACGCACCCCCCAGAGGTCGTTGTTCGACGAGAGTTCACAGCCTGAACTAGCGGAAGAGGTACAAGTTGCCGCTGATCCCGGTATTCTCGCCGGAGCACAAGTTCACGCGTGGCACCGGGCCGGCCTTTCCTACCTAGGGGGCCTTGATACGCTAGCAGATCTCGGCAGCGAGAACGCTGAAACAGCCCTCCAACTTGCCTGGCAGATTATTCGATTACTTGAGGCTTCGTTGATCGCGTATGACCGCCGCGGGTCCACGGCACTGAGCGTCAATGACCAACACGAAGCGCTCCGACGCGAATCCGAGCGAATTCTTAGCGAATGGAGCTTCCCTTATGCGGTCGAGGTGCGTCGACTCGTGGATCGAATTGCACGACGGTGCGTTGATCGTAGCTTGGAAGACTCAGCGCCGCTTGGCGGTGGTGCGCACGCAATAGGAATTGACCAAGAGAAATTCGGCGCCGTGCTTGAAGAACCCCGATTCCGCGAGGTATTGCGCTTTGCGTGTGGGTACAACGCTCTTGTACTGACACCTGGGAGAAGAGCCAAGGGCAAGATCTGGACATTACTCGAACTCTGCGGTCCTGCGATAGCGGCCCATGGATTGACGACCAGTCGAGGCGGATTCATTCCGCTAAAGGTGAACGAACTGATTGCCATGATCGACGAGGCGGAGTAATGAATAGTTGCCGCTGGGAAGAAGGACTGGCACACCTCGGCGAAGAAGTCCCCGAATTCCTGGATTCATTATTGTCCGATGGGACCAGGAACGTCCTTTACATCGCGGGAGCTGGCTTTGATCCGCGGTCATCGCAATTGCCAAGTATAGTTGCGAAGAACGGGGTTTCACGCCGAGGAATCTTTATAAGAGAAGAGCGTCCGAACCCCGATTACGAACTGGTGAGGCGCGGCGACGATAACGCAGAGGTGCTTGGACGCCTATATCCAACCTCCGATGTTATCTCTGTGCACATATTCGATGAGGAACACGCCGTTGTCGGCGGGCAAAGTGTTTGCCTGAAGATCCGGGACTGCCTCTCGGATTCTCAACTAAACGAATTTACCGACGTCATTGTTGACATATCAGCCCTTTCAATTGGCGTGAGCTTTCCAATAGTGGGGCTGCTTTTTGAGAAGCTTGACCAACAGGACAGAATCAATCTGCATGTTGTTGCAGCTGCTTCACCGCAATCTGGGCAATTCGCCGAGATTGCGGAGTTTGCAGAACGTTATCAGCACCCTAAAGGTTTTAAGGGCGACCGGTCGGAAGCGGACGACACTGTTCGGCTTTGGTTGCCACAGCTCACTTCGGCAAAGAAACGTGCCTTTTCTAACCTTTACAAGGAATTAGAGCCTAGAGAAGTCTGCCCAATTTTTCCTTTTCCCTGCCATGAGCCGCGCCAGGTTGAGCAACTGCTTGAGGACTTCAGTGGTGAGCTCACCGACGAATGGGGTGTGGACTTGCATCAGATGCTCTTTGCTGCAGAACACGACCCGCTTGATCTTTATAGAACCATCGCTCGCGTGCATGTCACGCGCAAGGATGTGTACGACCGAGCGGGGCGTTTGTCAGCAACGGTCTTGTCACCAATAGGGTCCAAAGCGCAGGCAATCGGGGCCTTGATGGCTGCACTGGAGTTCGACCTGCCGGTGGCTTACGTCGAGGCGCGTCGCTTCGTTCCAAGTCAAGAGCCATGCTCTGGAGAATTGGACTCGACGCGACTTGTTCATGTTTGGCTCCTTGGGGAGGTGTATCCTCTACACAGGTCAGGAGCGTCAAATGACACTTGAGCATGTAGCCATCGGTACGCCGAGAAGCGCCCTCGTCACCGGGTTTGTCGCGCTCGACGTATTGCATGTTGATGGGGCCGCTCGGGGCTCTCGTTACCGCGCGGGGGGAACTGCAGGCAATGTTGCAGCCATTCTAGGGGCGCTTGGGTGGGGAACGACGATCGCAGGCCCAAGGCGTGGGTCGTTAGTTTCCAACTTGGCGGTTGGTGACTTCGAACGCTGTGGGGCGGTTTATCATGAGTTGTACGATCAAGATTTCCCCGTCGTCGTCGAACATTTGCAACGCGGTGAATCGCACCGTTTCTCATTCAGTTGTCCGACCTGTGGGCATGGGTTCCCTACTTTCCGGCGAAGCACATCCCCCCTCCCGGAGCTTGCCTCCTTATTGCAAGGCCGGGACGTCTTCTTCGTAGATCGCTTATTTCCAGGAGTGGTTGAAGCAGCTTTCGCTGCGCGAGAACGTGGAACCGTGGTCGTTTATGAGCCCTCGGATCCTGCGGATCAGCCTTGGTCGGCCGAGATGCTAGCCACCGCAGATATAGTTAAGTATTCGTCAGACAGGGAGAAGAAAATGCCCTGGTTAACCGATGGGTCCGATTCATTGGTCGTGAGGACAGAAGGGGCTAAAGGCGCGGCATGGCGCTGGCGCGACATCTCAGTCGAAGACTGGCGCACGCTTCCCGCTAGCCCTGCCGCAAATGTGGTTGATACCTGCGGAGCCGGCGACTGGATGACTGCAGGTTTACTGATGGGCATGTTTGAACTCATGAGCGCTCACCGACAAGGTATAAGCCCGCAAGAGGTCGACCGAGAAGTGCTTGCAGCACAAAAGCTCGCGTCGTGGAGTTGCAGGTTCGCGGGTGCTCGGGGTGCTCTTTACGAAGCAGGCGCGCGCGAGGCGCTTCGTCACCTATCCGGCGATCGATCATTAGTATCCGCGGTCGATAGTCATGCCCTCGTGGAACCGGTAGAAGCCATTGAGTCTTGCGTGGTGTGCACCGGAGCGTGACTCAATCACCGTGCTCCTACGGCGCCAACAAGTCCGCCAAATCTCTGAGGGCCGCAGCTAGTTGACGGGCTGTCAACGGCTGTTGCGCGACGCGCTCCGAGATTAAGTGCCGGGCGACCTCCGTAGACTTTTTCCTGCACGTCAAATAATTAAAAATCTCTACTAGAGTTGGCGTCTCTCGCGGCGGCTCACTGTTCAGAGCTGCACCTACGGCGCTGGCGGAGCGGCCGGTCGCCTTAGTTAAAGCACTGTTAGTTATCCCATTCTCATCCATCAGACGCCTTGCTACAGCTTGCATCCTGGCGGCAGCTTCACTTTCTGGTGCTGAGGGACGACCTACTTTGGCCACGTCTAGTCACATTTGTCACTCTATTAAAAATAGTTTACTCTTATCCTACGCCAATTAGCAATCGCCGACATGGACGAGATTCGCTTTTACCGAGCAAACGAGCGGCCCTACGGTGCCTTCAGCAACCTGTACAGGCGAGAAGTTGAGTTCGAAGGGGAGGTATTTCCTACCGCTGAGCATGCCTATCAGGCAGGAAAAGCGCGCAAGCAAGCCGTTAGGGATTGGTTAATGGCCGCGCCGACACCTGCCTTGCTGGCGATGGCTGCTCACGGACTCTACTATTGGGATATTGCGCCAGGCTGGTCCAAGAACAAGTTCGACCGAATGAAGCGCGTGCTACGCGCCAAATTCGCCCAACACGAGGACCTGCGTGAGCTGCTGCTCGCGACAGGCTCCGCAAGACTGGTTGAATCCGCCATGGTCGACAACGAGGTCAACAGGCTGTGGGGCGAAGTTAACGGCGCTGGCAAGAACATGCTCGGCACGCTTCTTATGGAAGTGAGAGATGAACTGGTCGCTGGCGACGCTATCGAGGAAACCGAGAAACGGCGCAGAACCTGTGCCGCCTGAGCCTCGGCTCGCGCTTACAGATGGAGTACCCCCGCCCCTGAAAAGCGGACACAATGCACCGAGTATTCAGGGGCCATTTTAATTCCGCGGGCCCACAACGACAGGTGGCGGACAGCTAATAGGGCGGAGCCCCCCACGGCCATCCGATGAACCAGCCCCAGTAGCAGCCGCAAGGCAGAGGAACATCCTAGGCTCTCAAGTCGATCAGCCTCTCGGCCAATGCTATGAAGCCGAGCCGAGACACTGCGCAAGTGCAATTGACGCATCAAGGCGATTGGTATAGAGCTAAGTGCGCTGAGACTGCGTGAGCCTCTGAACGGGTGTATTCACGCCCGTGTGTGCTGGATAGCGCCCGTCAGCGTTGGGCCTTCGCCTTGATGAGGGACTGGATCTTTTCCTTCTGGGCATCGTCTCCGCTCTGAGTGTTGATCAGAATCAGCTGGCGCGCAAACTCCTGGATGCGCTTTCCGCTGATGTGGTTGTGGCCACCAATCAGATCTCCGTCAACCAGGATGTTCATGTACGGGTTTCGCGCGGCTGTTTTGTTGTTCCGCTCGAGGACTGCCCCATGGAAGGCGATGCTGCCGCCTGGTTGATCGTCTCGCCATCCCTTATTTGACATTCACAAAGGTCGCTAGCTCCTGTAGGTCCTGCGCGATGGCAACGCCCCCGTCAATGCGAGTTTCCTGCTGATTGCGCGCCCGAAGATAATGGGTCCGATAAGGCGCGAAATGCCCTACGGCAGTCACGTTGGCATCGCCCTGATCGATCGATTGGGTATCCTCGATCACCGGGTTGTAGCGCTCAACCTCGCGCTCATGCTCGAACATCGTGGAAAGGTAGGCAGGTCACCCTTTTATGCAAGGGCATCCAGAGTGGAGTGTAGGTTCAGGGGCTAGGGCGTACCGGCATCAAGAAACATGATCGACCTAGTTCAACGTGCAGCTCGACTACGCGGAAGCAGAAACGCCTGACGTTATTCGTCAACACGACCGCCCAGCACTGAGCGCATGTGCAGCGATCATCGTGTCTTGCGACCCGTTAGGTGTCCCGCGTCGGCGGTGTAACGCCCCCAGGAAGCACGGCATGCAGCGGCGCCAGGAACGCCTGAAACCGTTGCACGCGCTAAGGCTCTCTGGCCTGGCGACTACGCCTTGCATGAGAGTTCTGCATAGGTGACGACAGACACGAAGATTTCGTGGCCCGAGAAAGCAGCCCGTTCCAGCAGCTGGATTAACGACATCGGCGCATTACGGATGCTGCAACTGCTGGTACCGGTGTCCAGCATGTAGCGCATCATCAGCACTCCGAATCAGGTCAATACCAATCCCCGGGCGCTCGGACAAAAAGTAGTCACCAACATCCGGAGCATCCATCAATGCGCTCCAGCTGGGGCGCTTTGGCTCAATGACAAGTCGAGAACCCACTCGGTACGTGAGCACCTCTTCGACATCACCCAACTCCATCGGTAATCACCCCGTTTTTAACGGAGGCCAAAAGTGGAGCTATGCAGCGGCGGCCAGCCGCTGCATGGGGGTGATGCCGCCGAGCGCCATGTTCGGTCGTTCGTGATTGTAGAACCAGAGCCACTCGGTGGCCGATTG
>JAVKCD010000006.1 GCA_040222855.1 Phycisphaeraceae bacterium
CATCTTGGGGATGACCTCGGTGCCGAGGAGTTCGATCTGCTCGAAGTACCGGTCGAACTTGAAGCGGAAGTCGAACACCAGGTGCTCGACCCCCAGAGCCTCGAACTTCTTCAGCTCTTCGACCGCCTGCTCGGGGTTGCCAACAATCAACTGGCCCTCCAGATCCTCGACGGTCTCGAAGGTACCCGACGGCGGCTTGACCGCGAACTTGGCCTTGTTGGCCCAGGCCAGCAAGCCGGGGATGTTGACGTGCTTGAGCGCCTCCTCGCGCGTGGACTCGATGCTCGTGGGAGGAATGACGGCCACGGTCGGCGTCGCGCGACCCGCCTCAGCGGAGAGCTCCCGCATCGTGGAGATGCGCTTGTCGAGGGTTCCCATCGAGATGCGTCCGGGCATCCAGCCATCGGCGTATTCGACGGCGAGACGCGCCGAGCGGGGCGTTGCACCGCAGTACCAGAACGGGATCCGCCCGCCGACCGGCTTGGGCTCGATCGTGACGTTCTCGAAGGAGAAAATGCCATCGTCGTAGGTGACGTCGTTCTCGGTGAACACCCGCTTGAGGATCTCGGCGTTCGACTTCACCATCTCCACGCGATCGAGGTCACCCCAACCGATGGCCTCGAACTCGTGATCGAAGGTGCCCGCACCGAAGCCCAGAATGAGTCGGTCCCCGACAAGTTGGGTCATGGTGCCGGCCATCAGCGCGGTCAACAGCGGGTGGCGGAACGGGATGAGCGAACCGGTGCCGAGCTCGATCTTCTCGGTCACTGCGCCGATCGCGGTGAGGGTCGTCATCGCGTCGTAGAACGTGCGGTTCGGCTTCTCCATCTCACCGTGCGGCTCGAAGACGAGGTGGTCACGGACCCACACCGAGTCAAAGCCCATCTTCTCGGCGAGGATCGAGCCCTCGAGAAGCTTGTCCTTGCTGGCGTGCTCGCCGAAGTGCGGCAGTAGGAGCCCGAATTTCATGGTCACTTTCCTTCTCTGTCAGCGCTCGACAACGCGAGCTTTCC
>JAVKCD010000007.1 GCA_040222855.1 Phycisphaeraceae bacterium
GGGCGTCTCGTACCACCCCAGCCACCTCGGCCGGTTGCTACACGCCTTGGGGTTCTCCTGCCAGAAGCCCCAGCGGCGGAGCAAGGAGCAGGACCCCAAGGCGGTGAAAGTCTGGCGAAAGGAGAAGTGGCCGGCGATAAAAAAGGGGCGAAGACGATCAAGCTAGCGTGGTGTTTATCGACGAATCGGGCTTTATGCTGCAGCCGTTGGTGCGCCGCACGTGGGCACCAACGGGCCAGACGCCGATCTTGGAACAGTGGGATCGACACGATCGCCTCAGCGTCGTCACGGCGTTGGCGCTCTCGCCGAGGCGTCGCCGTGTGCGGATGTTCTTCAAGCTTTTGGATCACAACGCCAAGGCGGAAGACTTCGTGTGGTTCCTCCATGATCTGCGGCTCGAACTGGGCCGCAAGCTGCACGTGGTCTGGGATAACCTGGGCGCCCATCGTCGGGCAGAGAACTGCCTGCGAAAGCTCGCGTGTTCGTGGGCCCGGTTCCACCG
This sequence comes from Phycisphaeraceae bacterium, assembly GCA_040222855.1. Taxonomy (NCBI): domain Bacteria; kingdom Pseudomonadati; phylum Planctomycetota; class Phycisphaerae; order Phycisphaerales; family Phycisphaeraceae; species Phycisphaeraceae bacterium. The sequence continues at coordinate 503 of JAVKCD010000007.1, forward strand.
CCTGCCCGCGTATGCACCGGAACTCAACCCGGTCGAGCACGTCTGGACCACCGGTAAGTGGGGCCCGCTGGCCAACGCGCCCTCCGACGACATCGACCAACTGCAAGCGAGCGTCGACACCGAACTCGCCCGGCAAGCACACCAGCAGCAACTCCTTCGCGGACACTTCCGATGGGCGAAACTCGAACTCAGCTAAATTACTTTGCTGGCGCATTAGTCAATA
>JAVKCD010000008.1 GCA_040222855.1 Phycisphaeraceae bacterium
AGTCGCTCTGACGTTGGGGTGGGCGCCGTCCCAGGCAGCAGCCCAGGCAACGGGCACGCTGGTGGGTACGGTGCGGGATGCTGCGTCGCAGCGTCCGCTCGAAGCGGTCCAGGTGTACATCGGCGGTACCGGAATCGGTGCGCTGACGAACGCCGCGGGCCGTTTCCTACTGCTGAACGTTCCCGCGGGCGAGGCCACGTTGGTGGCGGAGATCGTGGGGTACCGTGCAGGCACGCAGACGGTGACGGTCACCGCCGGTGAGTCGACGGTGGCGAACTTCGGCCTCCAGCAGACGGCCATCACCCTGAACGAGATCGTGGTGACGGGTGCGGGCGTGGCAACGGAGAAGCGGAAGCTCGGCAACACGATTTCGACGATCGATGCGTCGTCGCTGGACAACGCGCCGATCACGGACTTCAGCCAGATGATCGCCGGGCGTGAGCCGGGCGTGGTGGCGCTGCCTTCGTCGGGGTACACGGGCGAGGGCGCCCAGATCCGGATCCGCGGGTCGTCGTCGCTGTCGCAGTTGAACGAGCCGATCATCTACATCGACGGCGTGCGCTTCAACGGCGACGCCATCAACGGCACGGGTGGTTCGCAGGGGAACGCGTCGCGTCTGGACGACATTCCCCCGGAGTCGATCGAGCGTGTGGAGATCCTGAAGGGAGCCGCGGCGGCGACGCTGTACGGCACGGAGGCGTCGAACGGCGTCATCCAGATCTTCACGAAGCGCGGTCGCGCGGGTGCCCCGCGGTTCACGGCGCAGGCCGAGTTCACGGGCATCACGGTTCCGACGAACCGCATCGAGCCGCTGGCCGACTTCCCGCGCAACGCCACGAGCGCCGCTGCGATCCAGCAGGCGTGGGGCGTGAACGTGCAGCCGTACGAGGTCTTCCAGCAGGACCTGGTGACGCGTCTTCTGAACACGGGCTTCGGCCAGGTCTACTCGGCGTCGGTGTCAGGTGGTTCGGATGCGTTCCAGTACTTCGTGTCGGGCCGGTTCGCGGACGAAGACGGTCCGTACAACAACCAGGTGTTCGAGCCGGTGGCGGGCCTGGAGACGGAGAACGACACGAACCAGCGCCTGCAGACGACGGCGAACTTCACGGTGATCCCGAGTTCGAAGGTGCGGATCGGCGTGAGCACGCTGTACGCCGAGGTCGAGCAGCACGTGCCGGACAACGCGAACAACATCTACGGCGCGTTCAGCTCGGCGTTGATGCTTCAGCTCCGTCTGGCGGACGAGCAGAACCAGTGGGGCAACCCGGCGTTCGCGACGGTGCGTGAGAACATGCACCAGCTCAACAACACGCAGTCGTCGCACTTCGCGGGCTCGACGAACATCGGCTTCACGCCGACGGACAACTTCCGCCTCGACGGTACGTTCGGTCTGGACTTCTCGTCGGACGACGTGGAAGGCTTCCGCCCGTACCGGTGGAACGTGGACGGCTTCAGTGGCTCGACGCCGGACGGCAACCGTTCGGTGACGGCGCGTCGCGGCAAGGAGATCACGGCGGACCTGAAGGGTTCGTGGATCCAGAACTTCGGCGACAACCTGGAGAACACGTTCCTGTTCGGGACGCAGGGTTTCCTGAGCCAGCGCGAGAGCGCGGGTGGATCGGGTCAGGACTTCCCGGGCCCGGGCCTGGAGACGCTGTCGGCTCTGGCGAACGAGTCGTCGTTCGAGAACTGGCAGCGGGTGACGCAGATCGGTGGCTACCTGCAGGACCAGTTGGGCATCAACGACTGGATCTTCGCGACGGTCGGTGGTCGTTGGGACGCGAACTCGGCGTTCGGTGAGGACTTCGAGACGGCGTTCTACCCGAAGGCGTCGATCAGCATCGTGCCGAGCCAGGGACTGGATTGGCAGAGCGATCTGCTTTCGACGGTGCGGTTCCGCGCGGCCATCGGTAAGTCGGGCCTGCAGCCGGGCGCGTTCGACAAGTTCACGACGTTCTCGCCGCTGCCGTCGTCCGAGGGACCTGGCGTCCAGCCGAACAACCTGGGCAACGACGCGCTGAAGCCCGAGGTCTCGACGGAGTGGGAAGCCGGCGCGGAGTTCGGTCTGTTCAACGACCGTGCGTCGCTGGACATGACGTACTGGAACCGGACGGTCGACGACGCGCTGGTGGCGCGTCAGTTCCCGGTCACCGGTGGCTTCACGAGCACGCAGCTCGACAACATCGGTCAGATGAACGCCTGGGGCCTGGAGATCAGCGCCCGGGGTACCCTGATCCAGCGGGAAGGCCTGACGCTGAACGTGTTCGCGAACGGTGCGTACACGAACGAAGAGATCACCGACATGGGCGGTGCGCCGGCGTTGAAGACCGGTGGCTCCTACCCGCGCTACCGGAACTTCCTGGTGCAGGGCTACGCACCGGGTGCGTTCTTCGGCGCGAGGGTCGCCCCTGGCGTCGACATTCCGATCAACTTCGACGGCACCTGCCAGGCGCCGACGCGCGAAGCCGCGCTGGCGTACTTCAGCCAGCCGCGGGATCCCAGCAGCTTCAAGCCGCTGGCCATCGGCAACGATGCGAGCAACAACACGTTCGGCGACCCGAACGGCCAGCTGGCGTCGCACAACTGCGGCGAGGGCCTGCTCGAGACGTACCTGGGCAAGCCGAACCCGGACTGGCAGGGTTCGACGGGCTTCACCCTGTCGTTCGCGAGCAACTTCGAGCTGAGCACGCTGTTCGAGTACAAGCTCGGCAACTTCTTCGTGCAGGATCTGTCGGGCATGTTCCGCCGGGCGAACTCGGTCATCGGCCGCAACACGCCGGAGTCGGCGCGCCTGAACGCGATCATGCAGAACCCGGCGTCGACGGCCGAGCAGCGTCTCGACGCGGCCCTCCTGTGGGTCAACAACCAGGAAGGCCTGTCGCCGATGTCGGGCATGAACGGCATCTACGATGCGTCGTTCGTCCGGTGGCGTGAGCTGTCGCTCTCGTACCGGGTGCCGTCGGACTTCGTCGAGCAGTGGGGCCTGAGCACGGCCACGGTCAACCTCGGCGCGCGCAACCTGGCGCTGTTCATGCCCGGCGACTACACCGGCATGGACCCCGAGGGCAACGTCAACGGCCGCTGCAACGGTGGGCTGAACTGCAACTTCCTCCAGAGCGTGGAGGGATGGGGGATCCCGATTCCCCGGCGGTTCACGCTCTCGACCCGCATCACGTTCTGAGGGGGGACGAGACCATGATGAAGCGATTCAACAAGGCACCGAAGTCCCTCGTCGCTCTGGCCGCTGCGTTCGCGCTGGCCGGGTGTGAGGACCTTCTCGACGTGAACAACCCGAACAACCTGGTGGAGGAGTCGATCCGCCAGGAGGCCGCGGCAAGCGCCGTGGTCAACGGGGCGCTGTCGCTCACGGCCGACGCCGTGTCGAACATGTGGCAGGTCTATCTGGTCCCGACCGACGAGTTCTACTGGATCGGATCCAGGGACGCGTGGCTGTCGCTGGACCAGGGCTTCCTCAGCGACCCGAACAACGAGTTCACCGACGCGGCCTTCCCGAACCTGGGACAGGCACGTTGGATGGGCGACGAGGCCATCGAGATCCTCACGGAGCACGTGGCCAACAAGCCCAACAACGCGTCGTTCAAGCGTGATCTCGCGCGGGCGAACCTGTTCTCCGGCCTCACCTACATGGTGATCGGAGAGGTCCAGGAGGACTTCGCGTTCTCCGACAAGACCGAAGACGGCGCCCCGGTGGGCCCGTCGAACATGAGCCAGGTCCTCGACGGCGCGATCTCGCGCCTCGACAAGGCCGTCCAGCTCTTCGGTGAACTGGGTGACGCCGACATGGTGCTCACCGCACGCGGGATCCGGGCCCGGGCCAAGCACAGCCGGGCCGTCTGGAACAAGCTCAACCCGTCGGCCAACACCAGCGCGCCGTACGTGGACGCAGGCACCGACGACGCGGCATTCGTCATCGCCAACGCGTCGGCCGACTGGATGTACAGCCTGACGTACTCCTCCGGAACGTTGCAGAACGACTTCTCCAGCAACGTGAACGACCGGAAGGAGAACCAGATCGACAAGAGCCTGGTCACGATCAACTCGGCCAACGACGTCTCGGGCATCGCCCTGATGGATCCCATCGACAACATCGAGGATCCGGTCGTCACGGCTCGCGT
>JAVKCD010000009.1 GCA_040222855.1 Phycisphaeraceae bacterium
CTAACTCCTTGGGCTTCTGTTGCGCATCGGCCCGGTGGGACCGGCTGAGCAACCACCGGCTCATCATACAGGACAGCCTATCGGCACCGCCACGGTGGCGAGCCCGCGCGGGTCGGAGAAGAGTCCGCACGGCCGCCCGCGCAACAGGAAGACCCAGTTAGACGGAGCGGTTCAGGACCTCCAGAGAAGCTCTATAGAGCCGGGCCGCCATCGAAGGGTCTTTTGTGTCCCGGTGAGCTTCGAACTCGCGTTTGACCTCGTCGGACGTCCTGAGAATCCAATGTTCGCGGGCTTCCCCCTTTGCTGCCTCCTGGAAGGCCCTTAGCAGCCCGGCCGATCGAAACTCGGATTCGGACCAAGTCGGTAGAACCACATCCGTGACTGGTTGGCCAGCGGGGCCCTCAAGGTTCAGGACACGAAACGGCGGCTGGGCCACACCTCGCCCTTTTGAGAGGAGAGCCGCGTACTCGTCCGCCTCGAAGAAGCTCACATCGAGCCGAGCGAAAGGATTGGTATCCGCAAACCAGTAGCGACCGCTCGGGCGACGGTCCTCGCTGAAGGGCCGGAAGAGGACGATCGTGAGTTCATGGTGGAGACGCCGGATTACGTCCCATCCGACATCCACGCTCGCATGCACCACGAGATCGATATCCGAGAAGCGATCCGTCGACCCCTTGGCTACCGAGCCGAAGTAGCTCGCACCTCGGACACCCTCCGTTGCGTCGAGGATTTTGGGGATCCGGGCGAGGAGGTCCTCAAGCTGTTTCACCGCCTCCCCCTTCCTCCTGCTCGAGCCAACAGGCTCCGTCTAAC
>JAVKCD010000010.1 GCA_040222855.1 Phycisphaeraceae bacterium
AAACGGCAAGTTCGGCCAGTTGATGGGGATTCCCGACGAGATGCTGGCGCCCGGGGCGGACAGCGTCCTTCCCGCCAGCATCGCGCAGCAGCGCGACGGCACCCTGGAACGGCGGATCGGCGACCGCTCGATCGAGATCCAGTTCAACCGCACCGACGATGGCGGCTATGTCCTGCTGGCGCATGACGTCACCCATCGCCGGCAGACCGAGGAAGACCTGCGTGCGGCAAAGGACCGCGCGGAGACGGCGACCCAGGCGAAGAGCGCCTTCCTGGCGAACATGAGCCATGAGATCCGCACGCCGATGACGGCAATCCTTGGCTTTACAGCCTTGCTTGATGAGCCCGAGCTGAGCGCAGAGGAGCGCGGGGATGCTGTGACTACGATTCGGAGGAATGGGGACCATCTGCTGGCTGTGATCAATGACATTCTCGATCTATCCAAGATCGAGGCGGGCAAGATGAACCTTGAGAAACTAGACATCAGTCCGGCGGAGGCGATTACTGATGTGCGTGATCTATTGGTGGGGTATGCGGCGAAGAAGGGGCTTGGGCTTGAGCTTGAGTTGGGTGATTTGCCGTCAACGATCCAGACGGACCCGACTCGGCTGCGTCAGATTCTTGCCAATCTGGTGAGTAACGCGATCAAGTTCACCGAGACGGGGACCGTCACGATCGGTGCGGACTGGGAAGCGCACGAGCAGGGCGTGTTGCGTGTGGCGGTGCGTGATACGGGTATCGGGATGTCTCAAGCTTACGTCGGGCGAATCTTCGAGGCCTTTTCACAGGCGGATGATTCGATGTCTCGACGTTTTGGTGGAACCGGGCTTGGGTTGAAGATCTCAAGCAGGCTGGCGGAGATGTTGGGCGGGAGGATTTCGGTTGAGTCGACGCCTGGGGTTGGGAGCACCTTTACACTCAGCATCGAGACCGGTGTCGTGAATGCTGGCGAGCGGAAAGCTACAGAGGTCACTGCGCGGCAGGATGAGTTGTCGGGTTGTCCTTTGGAAGGTGTGCGTATTCTGCTGGCTGAGGATGGTCTCGATAATCAGCGGCTGATCACATTCCATTTGCATAAGGCGGGGGCCGAGGTCACGGTGACGAACAATGGTGTTGAGGTCCTGCAGGCGTGGGACGCTGATCCCGGGGGCCATGAACTGATACTTCTTGATATGCAGATGCCTGAGATTGACGGTTATCAGGCGGCGTGGTCGCTGCGCCATCGTGGGTGGCGTGGTCCGATTCTTGCTTTGACAGCTCACGCGATGGCTGAGGATCGTGATCGTTGTCTGGCTGCGGGATGCTCGGACTATGGGAGCAAGCCGATCGACCGTGATGACTTAATTCGTATGTGCCTCAATGGGCTTGAGCAAGATCAGGAGCAGAGGACCGCTGCTTGAGTAGCTCAGGTGTTGGTGGTGACTCGTTGTTCCTCAAGGTAGCGATGGACGAGGGCGATGGCCATAGAGCCTTCACCCACGGCGGTGGCGACTCTCTTGACGGACCCGCTTCGGACGTCGCCGACGGCGAAGATGCCGGGTCGGGTGGTTTCGAGGTAATCGGAATCACGTTCGGGTGCCCGACCGTTTTGTAACCAGTGCTCTTGGCGTGCCGGGTGGTCGACCGCTTCGCGTCCGGTGACGATGAAGCCCTTGCCGTCCAGGGCGCAGCAGCCGTCGAGCCACTGAGTCTGGGGATCGGCTCCGATCATGGCGAAGAGGGCGGCGCAGTCGATGGACCTGGTCTTGTTCTTGCTGGTCAGCTCGATCTGTTCCAGGTGATCGTTGCCACGCAGAGCGGTGAGTTGTGCGTCGGTGATCAGCTCGATGTTGGGCTCTCGCGTGATGCGTTGGATGAGGTAGTTGGACATCGTGGCGGAGAGGCTGCTTCTGCGGATCACGATGGAGACTTTTGATGCGTGTTGGCTAAGGAAGATGGCGGCCTGACCTGCAGAGTTCCCGCCACCGACCACCACAACAGGCTGTTGTCGGCAGTGGATGGCTTCGAGGTGTCCAGCCGCGTAGTAGAGACCGACGCCCTCGAATCTGGAGCAATCGTCGAGGCCGAGAGTGCGGTACCTGGCCCCCATGGCGAGGATCACGGCTCGCGCACGGACCTTGGTGTTGTCATCAAGCGTGATGGTCTTGTAAGCGCCTCGGCAATCGATGTCTTCGACATGGACGGGGCTGCAGAGCGTGGCACCGAACTTGCGGGCCTGGAGGACGGCTTCGCGGGCGAGGTCGCGCCCGCTGATGCCCGTGGTGAAGCCGAGGTAGTTCTCGATCTTACTCGAGGTGCCAGCCTGCCCGCCTGGGGCCGTGCCGTCGATGACGACGGTGTTGAGGCCTTCGCTGGAACCGTAGACGGCGGCGGCGAGTCCACCTGGTCCTGCGCCGATGACAGCCAGATCGTAGATATCGTCGCTTAGTTCAGGTAGCAATCCCATGCAGCGGGCGATGGCGCGGATGTCGGGATTTCTGTAGACCGTTCCTTCACGGACGAGGACGGGAAACTCGCGTGGGCCTACCCCGAACTGATCGACCAGGAGCTTGGCATCGTCGTTGGTCTCGGGGTCCTGCCAGTTGAATGGGATCTGGTTTCTGCCCAGGAACTCACGGAGTGTGTAGGTGCCGGGGCATGAGCCGGGTCCGAGGATCTGGATTTGCCCGTAGCCCTGGCCTTCGAGCCAGTCGCGTCGAGCCATGAAAGTGCGGAGGACCAGGTCGCCAGCTTCGCTGTTGTCGCGGACGAGCTCGCGGAGTTGTTCGATGCTGAGTTGGAGGACGCGGGTGGGTTCGATCGCGCGACATTCCGCGACGGTGGGTTCGCCTGTGAACATCGACAGGTCGCCGATGAACATGCCTTTGGTCACGGAGGAGAAGTAGGTCTCGCGATCGGACTGATTGCGGTCGAAGAAAACGACGCGTCCTGATTCGAGGACGTAGAAGGGGGCGTTGCGCATGCCCTGAGCGAAGATCATCTCACCACCATCAAAGCAGGTGCAGGTGGCACGCTCAGCGATGACTTTGAGCAGGTGATCGGGGAGGACTGGGAAGATGCTCTGGTCCGCCGCATCGGCCATTCGCTCAGCGGGTCGCCAGGTCGACGTGATCATGATGAGGTGCCCTCGTAGCGTCTTACCTGTGATAGTTGGAGTCGATCATAGTCATGGGCATTCCGGAACGGCAGCGCCTGAGGGTTGGTCGAGTCCACTGCTGAGACTTGTGCTCATTCGGACCTAGGCATCATTATAACAGTGTTACATGCGGGTTAGGCCGGTCTGCGTCGGGTGATCAGGCATCCGATACCAAGAAGCAGGGCGGCTGAGGCAGGCTCCGGTGCCTCGAACATGATGCCGGCTGCCCTCATTGAGACAAATGTGTTTTGGCTGGAGGTTTGAACCAGCTTGTAGGTGACGCCTTGTGTTAATGCGACCTCGCCGAGGAGCAGCCATTGGTTGCCGAAACCTGAGTTCGGGGCGTTGGATGGGTTGTTCTGATTGATAGCGGCCACGATGATCGAGGAACTGTCTGAGCCGTTGAGGGTGTAGGTGGTGGGGATGGCGGAGACGCCTGTCGTGAAGGGCCATGTGGCGTAGATTCTGTAGTTACCTGTGACCCCGCCTGCGATTCCCCGGAAGGCGTCGGTTGCGTTGATGGGGGTTGCGGGCGCGGGCGAGAAGTTATCGGCGTCGATCCCGGGTGTGTAGCGAAATACATAGGTATCAGGCTCGTTGACGGCGTTGCCTCCGAAAATCGAGTTACCGCCGGTCAATCCGGGGACGCCCAGGGCTGCGCTGCTGGTGCTGGCGGTGGTGGTGTCGCCGGCGAAGGCGAAGTTGGGATGGTAAGTCACGGCGGCGTCGTCAGCGCCATCGGTATCGACCTCGATGATGAAGGCGGCTTGCGTGTTGGCGGCGGCTGCGGCCATGAACAGACCGATCACGAATGCGTTGATTCTCTTCATCGCGTTCTCCTCTCGGGTTGTGTCCGGGTATCTGCCCGTCACCTATAGGATGCGGTGTTTCGGGCCAACCGCAAGAGAAAGGTGTTTGTGTTGCTTGGTGCGTTCGCCATTTTGCCGCATGGAGGGCGGGGGAGGCTCGAGTGATTGCTTGGCGGAGGGATGAGAAGGTTGCGTCGGCGTGCGCATGGCCGGTTTTGTGCGGATGTCGGGTTCTGAGGGGTTGTTTTGAGCTTAGCTGATGGTGTGGGGTCTGTTTTCAGTGTTTGAGGTGGGGTTGTGGTGGTTTTGGCAAGGGGTGGGTTGTGCGCACGATGGTTTTAACAGGGTGATTTTCGGCGTGGATGGGGTGGTTTGAGGGGTGGGGTCGTCCATCAAACGTGGTTGATGGACCCCTGAATGCGGGTGTTTGTGCGCGCGGGTAGGGTTGTGGTTTTGGTCGGGATCAAGTTGACGAAGAATCATCTAAGTCGATCAGTCACTGGTGATAGATAAAGAACCGGTCTCAGGGTGGGTGGTGTATTTTGAGACATGTTAGAAGTGCGAGGAGGCACACCGAACTGGCCAGTGCCGAGATCGGCGCTGAAGAGGTGCCGAAGTTGGTGGCCAGTAGTGAGAGGTCGATGAGATCGACATGAAGATCATGGTTGATGTCGGAGGGCTTCGTTCGTGCTTTCGTGGCTGCGTGCATGCCGACGGGCAGGGGTTCAACCATCGCGCCTTCGGCCATCGAGATGTAGTCGGGAAGTCGGAAGGTGAAGGTTGCCGGGTGGATAACCTCGGGTCGGAGGATACCGTGAATGGGTGGCGTGGCCCAGAATCTGACTGCGGGGTCGAGTTGTAGATGCCGAGGCGTGAGGCTTTGTGGTTCGGGTTGGGGATGCCCGGCTCCATGCAAACGCGGTGACCCTCGGCAAGTTTTGTGACCTGGTCGCCCACCTCGATGACGGTTGCGGATGCCTCGTGGCGAGGATCATCGGTGCATTGACAATGAAGGGGCCGATTCGGCCGTGCTGGTAGTAGTGGACATCGGACCCGCAGACGCCGACGGTGTGGATGCGGATTCTGACATCGTGCTGACCGAGGCGTTGTCGTCGGGGAGGTCAATATTGCGGAGGTTGAGTTGCCGATCTGGCTCTTGGACGAGTGCTTTCATGGCCTAGAAAATCCTAGGGTGTTGTTCCAGCGGTCGTCTGTGAGGTGTTCAAAGGGTCGGGTTCATGATCTGTCGAACAGCGTGCTGGAGTTCGTGGAGTTTGTGGAAGACCTGATATTTTGCTTGATAAAAGGCTTGGGTTTCGAGATTCGGGTTGATGGTGGTGCCTGGCTGGGTCATCTTATTCATGGCTTCATGGACTGACGGGTAAGTGCCAGCGGCGACGGATCCGAGGATGGCTGAACCGAGGAGGACGGCTTCGGGTTCTGCCGGGAGTTCGAGTCGGCACCCGGTGGCATTGGCGTGTTGCTGGAGGAAGACGGGGTTTTTTGTTCCGCCGCCGCAGACGCGGAGGGTGTTGATTGCGTAGCCAGCTTGATTAAGTCGGTCGATGATGTGGCGGGTGCCGAGGGCGACGGCTTGGAGGGTAGCGAGGTACAGGGTGGCGAGTTGGTCGATGTCCTGTTCCAAGCGTAATCCGGTGATGATGCCACGGAGGGTTGGATCGGCGTGGGGTGAGCGGTTGCCGTGGAAGTCGGGGTCGACGTGGAGGTCGCGGGTGAGAAAGTCGATGGGTTGATCTGCGGCGATTTCGGTGAGACGGTTGTTGAGGAAGGCGTAGACCGATTGGTTTTTCTGGTCTGCGCGTTGCTGGGCTTGAGCGGAGGCGGCGTGACCGAAGACGATGCGGTCGATCAGGGCTCCGGTTGCAGACTGCCCGCCTTCGTTGAGCCACATCTGCGGGATCATCGCGCTGTAGTACGGCCCCCAGATGCCTTCGACGAAGCGAGGTTGGTCGGAGATGGCCATGTGGCAGGATGAGGTTCCGCCGATGAGAGCGAGTTGCTGGTTGAGCGAGGTATCCCCGCCAAGGAGTCCGATACCGCCGGCGTGTGCGTCGATCACAGAGACGGAGACGGCGGTGTTGGGTTCCAGTCCGAGGTCTTGAGCGGCTTGTTGTGTCAGCCCATCGGCGAGGGGCTGCCCCATGGGTTCGACGTGGGTGCCGATGCGTGCGTGGTTGTTGTCGGTGAGGTCGTGGAGACCGATTTGCTGGAGGAAGTCGCGTTGCCAGCCGATGCCGTTTTCGAGGGCTTTGTGCCCGAGGTAGGTCCACTTGCAGACGGTGGTACAGAGAGAGCGAGTGGTTGATCCGGTGCAGCGCCAGGTGAGGTAGTCGGGCAGGTCGAAGAAGTAGGCGGCTGATGCCCAGGCTTTGGGCATATTCTGTTTGAGCCAGAGGAGCTTGGGCATCTGCATCTCGGGAGAGACTCGCCCGCCGACGTATTGGAGGACTTCATGGCCGGTGCTGTTGATGAAATCGGCTTGTGGGGTGGCGCGATGGTCCATCCAGACGATGACATCCTGCTGGGGATCGGCATCGGGGTCGATGGAGACAGGGTTTCGGGCGTGATCCACGACGGCGAGTGAGCAGGTGGCGTCGATGCCGATTCCGCGGACGGTACCTGGCTTGATGGATGCCTCCACAACGGCCTTTTTTGTAGCCATGCAGACGGCGGACCAGATGTTGACGGTGGACTGCTGGACGAAGTCCTGCTGGGGTCGCCAGGTCTTGATGTCGTTGACCGCCATGCCGAGGCGTTGTCCGTGGGCGTCGAATACGGCGGCTCTTGCGCTACCGGTGCCTACGTCGATGCCGATGAAGTGGTGGTCGTTCATGGTGATGCTCTAGCGGGTGAAACTTCTATGCGGGATCAGAGTTGAGCGAGAGCTTGCATCAATGGGGTGTCGTTGTGATCGGTTCCGCACAGGTGCACCCTGATTCCCATGTGGTGGGCCATGGCGGCTTTGGCGGCTGCGGCACGATTGGCTGTATCGGCGTCGTCGGCGTAGACCAGTTGGATGTGATTGGCCTGGTGGCGTGCCATCATTTGGTCGCGTGTGACACCGTAGGTCACGGCGTGCATGATCGGCCACTGAGGCGTTGTGCTGTCCCAGCGACGCTGGGTCTCGGTCATCGGCAGGTCAACGGCCTTGCTGCGTCCCAGGTCCATGTGGAGGGTATTGTGCTGGATGTAGATGCGTGACCAGACGCACTCGCCGGCTTTGGAGACGCCTTTGATGGTTCCTCCGCCCAGGCGGAAGTACATGGGGGGCTGTCGTTCGCTGGTAGCGTCGGCCCAGCCGTTGGCGAAGTGAGAGGGTGGGACGCTGCCGGAGATCTCGAAGACCCATACGTACTCTTCGGTGGTCCCGCTGCGGTCGGGGTCACCCCAGCGCAGGTCGTGGAGGGTGTTGTCGGGCAGCATGCCCATAGCGGTCCAGACACGGTGAGTGATCAGGCCATCGAGTCCGGCGCACTCATCGACTTCGTTGAAATGAGTCATGGCCTGACCTTCGCAGATGATGCGGCCATCGTCAGCGTGGACGGGTGGACGGTGGGTGCAGTTAAGGGTGCCTTCGACCAAGTCGCTGGCGGGGGCGAGGTCTTTGAGGCCTTGCTGATACTGGATGCCGATGGCGTCGCAGCCGAAATTGTCGGCAAGTCGGACGGCGGCGATGTACATGCGGCACTGGTCGAGGATCTGGGCATCGGTGAGGTCTGTTTCTTCGTTCGTGCCTGTTTTGAATGTGATGCCAGCGTTGTCGTACCAGGTGCGGACGGTCTGAGCCTGATCATCGGGGACCTGAGTCATGGCGTAGTAGAGGGCGGATTGAGAGAGTCGTTCCTTGTAGACGCCCGTGGGGTTGAGTAAGTGGTCGGGGATAATGGCATTGAACATGCCCATGCATCCCTCGTCGAAAATTCCGAGGATGGCGGGTTTGTGCTGGAGTTGCTGAGCGAGAGCGTGACCGAGTTGACGTTCGGGTTCGGGGAGTTTCTGAGGGTTCAGGGGTGTGACGTGAGAGGTGTCGTGCTCGATGGTTGCGGTGTCACACCACTGCCTGAGTTTGTCGCGGAAGTCGGGATTGGTGAAGTCTTCACCCCACAGAAGGGTGTGAGCGCGGTTGGCTTTGGTGAGCGACCCGCGGAGGTTGAGCGCGCCGACGAGACCGGGCCAGGTGCCTGACCAGTTGGCGAGGATGAGGATGGGTCCGCGGTGCTGGAGCAGTCCAGCGATCACATGGTGGCTGTATTGCCAGACGGCTTCTGCGACGACGAGCGGGGCGTCGGGATGGATGGTTGCGAAGACTTCACGCCCACGTTTCTGGCTGTCGATGAAGCCATGGGGGCCTTCCGGTGATGAGACCTCAGCGTGGGCGCGGTGGAGGCTCCAGTCAAGGGAATCAAAAGCGTCGTGGGCGTCCTGTTCGAGTTGCTGCTGGGCGGCCCAGCAGGCGGCATTGGCCGAAGCGCGAAGGTCGCCGTTGGCGATGAGAACGGCGGTCTTGGGAGCGACGGGTGCGACAGCGTTGAGTTTGGGCAGGGCGTAGCGGCTCATGATGGCTTGGCTGATCTTTCGTGGGGTGTGTTTCTGAACGCTCAAATGAATGAGCAGCCCCCGGTACTTGTGCCAGTGGTAACACTTACTACCGGCTGACTGCGCCTCTCCCCATCTTGATACCAGTCCCGATGCTAGCCTCGGCCATCAATCGGCCGGGTTAACCCGGCCGATTGATTCAGCGAACTCCTCGGGGGCCAGGTTGCCCAAGGCGCTGTGGGGACGCTCCCCATTGTAGTGTTGCCGTCAGGATGCGATCTTCTCTTTGGCGTCCTGCAGGGACAGGAACCAGTTCTCGTTGAGGCACTCGGCACGCAGACGACCATTGAATGCCTCGATCAGGCAGTTATCGGTGGGCTTTCCTGGCCGACTGAAGTCCAACCGAACGCCCTGCTCATAGGCCCACTGATCCAGCCGCTTGCTTCTGAACTCCGGCCCGTTGTCGCCCCGAATCTTCTGCGGCAACGCCTCTCGCTCATACGTCACTCGGCTCAGGATCGATGCCACGTCGCCGCCACCAAGCCGCTGGCCGACCTCGATTGCCAGACTCTCACGCGTAAAGTCATCGACCAACCCCAGCCCCTAGCACCCCACGCCGTGTGCCACGCACCTTCAGCTGCATGCAAACCCTGCGAAGCTCGCGAAGCAGGGCCATCAACGACGACCCTCATGCGCCAAGCATGGGGTCAGGACACACCTAACGACCCAATCTCAGACCCCAGCAACACAATCCCTCACCCCATCTCAACTTCCCCAGTTGAACCCTCAAAAAAACGTTTTGTCTATAGCCATACCCCCCCCCGCAGGTAAACTTGAGCAAGATTCAGGCCTTCCGGTCTCCTCAAACGCGGTCCTATCCGGGACAGGACACACCATGCCAGCCTCACCCACCTCCCCCTTCAACACCGCCACCCTCATCGCCGCCGCCCTTGCCGCCGTGGCCGCACCCCTCACAAACCTCACCCACGCCCAGATCTACCGCTGGGACAACAGCCAACTCATTCCCGGCACCGAAACCCTCACCCCCGGACCACAGATCAACCTCAACGACCTCGATCTGTTCAGAGCCAACCTCCAATCAAGAGATCTCGCATCCTCAACCCTGATCGCCTCCGACCTCACGGAGGCGACGTTCCTCCAAGCCAGTCTCGACTCCGCGAACCTCTCCAGCGCAAACCTGACCTCCGCAAATCTGCATCGTGCATCCCTCGCCGGGGTCAATCTGACAAACGCAGTGATAGCCGGCGCCAATCTGCAATCTGCCTCCAGCCGGGGGCTCACAGCACTGCAAGTCTATTCGACCTCCAGCTACATCCAACGGTCCCTGCCCCGCACCAGCTTCAGGAGCAACGACCTCACGAACTGGGACCTTTCGTCGATCAATCTCAACGCGTCCACGTTTACATTGTCAAACCTGACCTCGACGAATCTCAGCTCCTCTGATCTGACCGACGCCTCCCTGGTCTCTGCAACACTCATCAACACCGACCTCACCGATTCAATCATCAATGGAGCTTTTTTTACGGCTAGAGCACAAGGATTTACCTCAGAACACCTGTACAGCACCGCTAGCTACAAACAAGGAAACCTGCGTAGAATCGGTTTCAGTAGCTACAGCAACTTAGTTGGCTGGGATTTGAATCTCCTTGACCTCTCTTCCGCTTATATCTCAACGTCTTATCTCCAATCTGCAAACCTTTCTTCTTCCATACTCATTGCCACGAACCTCAGAGACAGCAACCTCACCTCCGCTGACCTCAGTTCGGCCAACCTCACACAAGCCAACCTCGCCGGAACCGTCCTAGAGCATGCTCAATTCACCTCAGCCAATCTCACGTCAGCCCAACTAGGATTCAGCACCCTCACATCAGCCGATCTCACCGACGCCAACATCCACACCGCCAGATTCTCAGGCACCACCGCCAGAGGCCTGACAGCTGAACAGTTCTACGCCACAGCGAGTTACCAACAACGAAACCTCGGCGCGATCGAACTCAGCAGCAACGACCTCTCTACGTGGAATCTGTCGAGTCAGAACCTCGTCTCCGCCGACTTCTACCAGGCAAACATGACATCCACAGACCTCTCATCGGCCGACCTGACCTCGGCCAGCCTCATCGGGGAACTCGATCAAGCCGATCTGACCGATGCCACGATTCGTGGCGCAAGCTTTACAACGACAGTCGGCGGCCAGCGAGGCGGAGGCGGCACGCTCATCGGAACCGTCACAGCCAACCAGATCTACAGCACAGCCAGCTACAAACAGCACGACCTCCAGGCCGTCAGCCTGCCCTTCAGCGACCTCTCCGGCTGGAACTTCGCCAGCCAGAGCCTCACCTCCGCGAGCCTCGTTTCGACCAACCTCACCTCCGCCAACTTCCTGAGCGCAACGCTCTCCCACAGCGATTTAACCGGATCCAACATCAGCGAGCAGCAGATCTATGACACAGACAGCTACAAGAATCGGTCTCTACAAGGAATCGGGCTAGGATTATTCCAGATGGTTGGTTGGGATCTATCAAGACAAGATCTCAGCTCAGCCTTCCTGTGGAGGAGCAATCTCGACTCTGCATCCTTGGTCAAATCAACGCTCATATCGGCGAACCTCTCAAGCACGAGCCTGGTATCCACCGACTTTTCGGCAGCTGACCTGCGGCACACGACGATTGAGTTTGCGGCAGCACGAAACACCAAGCACCTTTTCCGCAACACCATCCTCCCCGATGGCGTCATCAACGGCCTGAGCCTTCTCCCTGCCGACACCCTCACCGTCCGCAACGACAGCCTCCCCGTCACCGTCCTCGACGCCTTCACCATCGACCCCGCCGCTACCCTCGAACTCCGCCTCAACCACGACCCCTGGACCTCCACGCTCCACACCGACCTCACCCCCCAACTCGCCGGCGAACTCCGCCTCACCCTCGACCCCGAACTGAATCCCGCCAGCCTCCTCAACCAGACTCTGCCTCTCTTCGACTGGTCTACACCCCTCGACCCGACCAACACCTTTGACACTATTATCATCGATACCGCCAACCTCGTCTTCACCCTCGACACCTCCGCCCTCTATACCACCGGCCACCTCACCATCCTCCCTGCCATCGAAGGCGACGCCACCGGCGACGGCGCCGTCGACCTGCTCGACTTCGCCATCCTCACCACCCACTTCGGCGGACCCGCCTCCGGCTACCACCAGGCCGACATCAACAACGACAACCTCGTCGACCTTATCGACCTCTCCATCCTCGCCACCAACTTCGGCCAGTCCGCACCCGCCGCCGCACCCACCCCCGAACCCGCCACCCTTCTGCCACTCTCCCTCGCCGCCCTCATCCGACCCCGTGAAGTTCACGACAGCAAGCGAGCCAGTATCGATCGTAAATAATCATTGTCCGAAAGGATCTTACGAACAGCCACTACAAAGTTGTCGATCAGAGCGTTGCGGGTTCAAGTACCGATATCACTCTGGTTAGTCTTAGCGATCAAGGACTTGTGGGGGGCCAGGGTAGCGACTGAGCAACTTTCCGGTTATCTACTGTGTTTAGGGCGTCTTTGGAGCTGGTGGCGTGGTTAATAGGATCCGTTAGGCTGCGTCAGTATTGACTGATTCACTGACCTTAGTCCAATGATCCCACGCATAGGCTGATTGGCAAACGTGTGCGGATATGTATTCCGCGGGCCATTCATCCGACTCTCATTAAACGGGCCTTACTAACAAATGGCGAATACTGGCAAAAAATCATGAAATAATAAAAATATGTCGAGAGGCTTGGGTAGCTCAGTTTTTACAAAAACATGTTATGACGAAGAGGTACTGGGCGTGTCGCTGGTTGGGATATCTCTCTTGAGCAGACGCTTTGATCAGGACGCTCCAACTACAGGGATGACGTCAAGCGTTCCGTGTCGAGGGGTCTGCGAATGCGATAGAGACTGGATGGCGTGCGTCGCCAGCCTGCATAGACATAGATGTCTTGTGTGCCGTTTTCTACATTGATGATCGACCCGCCCGGGTGTAAACCGTCGCGATTCCCCCTGCGGCTGTAGCCGATGCGTTCTAGGATCGTCCCATCGAACCGCCAGTCTGCGCTCCCGGCCAGGAGTTTCTCTGGCTGAATGCTCCAGAGATTGAGGGAGCTGATCTCTTGCTGAGGTGATTCCGCCAGACGCTGGCCTGTCCGTCCCGAACCTCCTCCCCAGCGGTGGCTTTGGAGCATTTCGATACGCTGTGTCACGGGATTGAAGATGACGTCAGCGGTATCGTGGCAACTCCGACCCGCAGCAGGGTTCCCAATGATGTTGGTCCTACTGGTCGTGAAGGAAACCGACTTGAACTCTCCCCTCGGCGTGTGTCTGTAGACATGCTGGGTGTGCGCGTAATAGCCATCCGGCGTTGTGGCGAAGTCTGGATTCCATTCACGCGAGATCATGACCATGTGGCCGGGTCCCCAGGTCGCCAGAGCGGGTTCTACACTCCGTGCATTCTCCGGATTCAACCAGGTCCGTTGCTCCCAGGTCTCTCCGGCGTCGGTTGTTCTGACCATGAAAGCTCGTTGCCCGCGAGTCTCCTGCCCAAAGCAGGCGACAAGGCCAAACGCAGGATGCCTGATGAAATTGGGGCCGACATGGACGGCGCCTGCCAGCATCCCTATGAGCGCGTTTTCCTGGAGGCTCCATGTCAGACCCAGATCATCCGACAGGTAGACTCGGCGTGGTTCGCCTGAGGTCAGGGCTATAACGCGCGTGGAGCCATCTGATCGGGAGACATGACCGATCGTGTGCATTCCGGGCAGCGGGCCAATGCGTCGGGGCTGGCTGCTGTCGAACTGGCCGTCTGCATCACTATGGAGCACATAGTGCCCCTCAAGCCCATCGCTCGGTTGATCCGTGTGTCCTGATGCACGTCTGTAGAGAACAATCGTCTGGCCGTTGGGCAGCCGCGTGGCTACCGGCCAACCGAGATGTCTTGAACCCGCGTGTTCCGCAACTCTTGCGATAAGCTCAATCTCGAGAAGTCCGATTTCAATCAGGTGGCGAAGCCTTGCCTTCTCGGGAGCCGAGAAGCCCCACTCGGGGTCCTCAAGCACCTGATACTCCATGGCGGGCAGTCGGTTTGCCCACGCGGCAGGGGTGGTGCAGCAGATCAAGGCGAGTGCTTTGAGTAGCTGTCGTTTACCGTGATCGATGGTGATTGGCTCAGACATGGTTCAGAATCTCGTGATCGATATGGGGGTTGGGTGTGGCTGGCGAACAAGCGCGACGAGTGCAACGCACAAGATGATGTGAGTCGCCGGCGCGGGCACGGCTGGAGGGCCGCTGCCGAAGTCTGTGGCGAGGATCGAGAGATCAATCAGGTTGACGCCATAGCTCAGATCAAAATCACCCTGTGACCACTGGGCTGGTGAAGCACCGAAATGGCTGGCCAGCAGTGATAGATCGATCAGGTCAACCTCGCCGTCCAGGTTGGCATCTCCCACGGATGTCCCGAAGAGAGACTCGATCCAGAAATAGAGGTCAGTCTTGTTAACGAGGGCGTCGCCATCCAGATCGAATCGAAGATCGTTTGTGCCAGCGTAAAAAGCTTCGAGATCATCCAGATTCAGGACCCCGTCACTGTTGAAGTCGCCTTCCAGGCCGAGTGTCAAGAACTCATCGGGCGCGAGTGATCGGCCAGAGATTCTCAGGGTGTCCATGTCGCCGATGAATCGCCTTGACCCCGGCGACCCGGTATTGAACGATCCAATCAGCAGGTCATTGGCATTCGCAAGGGAGCCGATCGTGTTTGTTCCGCTATCGACCAGTTGGCCGTCGAGATAGAGACTGGCGAGGTCATTGGCTTGATCGACCGTAACAGCGGCGTGGTGCCAACGATTGTCATCGAGACCCTCGGGGCTGCTGAGATCGAAGGAACTGTTGCCATCCTCTGCAAAGAAGCGAAGCCTGCCATCCTGAACTCGGAGCCAATATGAGGGTTGAGAGGGGCCGACGTCCTTGCTGATGAGGGGGCCGGAGAAAGCTGATCCACCAGAGCTGTGCTGATCTGTTCGAAAGACGACCTCAATCGTGAAACTGTCGGTGGCATCAAAATCAAAGAGGTGGTCGCCTGGATCGGCGTAGCGCACCAGATCATCCTGCCCGTCAAAACGCATGGCCAAGCCCGGGTCTCCGGTGCCGGTGCGGCCGGTCACGAACTGAGGATTCCCCTCGATGCTACCTACGAGTCCGTTCCCGCGCACATCTCTCGCATCCATCAGGTCAAAGTCGGTCTGCAGTAGGGTGGGGTCGCGAAGCCAGGCATCATCAAACGCCGCGTAGCTGATCTGTTCAAAGTAAACCCCATCGCCTTTCTCATAGAGCAGGCCCCCGCCAGTTGGGGTACGTACCAGGTCGCTGTAGCCTGAGGGTCCTCGATGAAGTAGTTTGCCGTCGTCCCAGGAAGCGGTCTCATCAAGACTGCTCTTGATGGTCATCTTCTTTCGTGTGCTTTCGCTCGCCGGATTGGAGAAAAGGATACGGTTCTCAGGACCTCCACGATCAACCGCCGAGTAACGCAGCAAAGAGGCCTGTACAGTCGGATCGATGAGCTGATCTTCGACCTCGGCGGGGCTGATGAAGGACTCGCCAGCATCAAGGCTTGTCCCTATCAGACGACGCTTGAAGGCACCACCCTGGTTGCGGGTATTGAGATGAACCGTGCCATCAATGAGCTCGACCACCGTTGATTCATTCGGGTTGATCCCGCCGTTGGTGTTGGTGAGGATGCCGCCGACTTGCCACGCGCTCCCGCCATCGTCGCTGTAAATAAGGTGAGCCTCTCTTCCTGCCGGATTAAGGTTTTGATTCAGCAGAGTGTGGTTCCCCGGAATGATCAAGCGGCCAGCGTGGTCTCCGCGTTCCAACTGGATGCCATGGACGGGCCCGAAGGCGTAACCGTTCCACGTCGGAAGCTTGGCCGTAGCGGTGATATCGACGATCGGTGACCATGTCGCTCCGTGGTCGCTGCTGATGGTCACCGCGGGGTTCTGCCTATCGAGCACGAGGGGGAGGATGATGTTACCCGTGGTTTGATCGACAACCGGTGCCGGATTCCCTGCTTCCTGGTTGCCGAAGCTATAGACGATTTGGAGTGGTCCCCATGTCTGTCCGCCATCGTGGCTGCGACGTAGCACCAGATCGATGTCTCCATTGTCCAGGTGGCTGTTCTTTCGTCCTTCGGCGAAGGCCAGAAGGCTACCGTCGGTCGCCTGGACGATGGCAGGGATCCTGAAGGTGTTGTAGCCAAACTGACCGCGTTCATAGACCACGGTCTGCTCAAGCGGGCCGCCTAGGGCGATCTGTGATCCGATGAACAGGGTCAAGAGACTCACATGAATCCGGGGATAGGCCATGACTCGAAGTGAGATGTGTCTGGCAAGACGCCGGAACAATAAGAAGACAGGACACTTAGACGGGGCACATCTCATGATGGATGCTCTGAAGATGAGTTTGGGGAGATCAGTTCCTGGCTGGTTTCTGCGAGGAACAGTTCGGGCAGATCAGCTCTGGCGGTATCCCTGAGTTGCTCGGCGTGCTGGGCATCGACTCCGTGATAGGGCCATCGCAGCTTTGTCCCGACGGGTGCCCAGTTACCAATGGCGGCCAGGAGTTTGTCCAATGCTGTGTTGTTGTGTCCGCGCGTATCCCGGAAGGGAACGATGTGATCTGTCATGAACTTCTGGATACGCCGCTCGAGCTCAAGAGCGGCTACCGGGTCGTCATCCATCATCTGCTCCCACCAGACGGCACCCGAGGGGGAGAGGCAGGCAACGTTGCTGTAGGAGCCATTGGCTCCAAGAGTCGAAGCCGTTGCCAGTTCATGCCCGGGCACAAAAATCGACAAGTCGGGCCGGTAATGCCTGATCGACGCATACCACTGAGCGTTACCACCAAGCGTTTTGATACCGGCAACACCCGGAAGTTTTTCGAGAAGACGGCCGAGCGAATCGGGGGTGAATGAACGCTTAGCGTGACCCGGCAGGTACAGGATCAGGGGGATCGTGCTCACCTGCTTGATCACGCAAGAGAGAAAATCATGTGCCTCAGCATCGGAGCAGGGAATCCAGTCCGGGAGAATCACCTGGATCGCCCCCGGGTTGAGCTTCGCGGCACATTCTGCGCGCTTCAGGCTCAGTCGAGGGTCCATGTGGCTGGCCCCGATCTGAAACGCCATATTCGCCCGCTCGCAATGGCCAGCTAGAAGCTCATTGACGTGGTCGTACTCGATGTCAGATTGATTATGCAGTTCGCCTGTCGATCCGTTGCTGTAGATCCCTCTCACACCTGAGCTCAGCAGGGCGTCGATCTCAATCTCCAGTCGTGCCATATCAATGGAGTCGTCTTCATTGATCGGAAGGATCAGCGTTCCCCACGTTCCCCGGATATCTTCAGTTCGAAGAGGCTGCATCGAAAGCACTACTCCGGATATTGGTTGAGAAACTCAGTGAGAAGGGGGGTATCGAGTGTTCTGGTGATCCGGAAGATGGATGCTGGTCCGAGGTGATGGCCGAGGTAAACGAAGATGTGCTGGACACCAGCTTCTTCATCCATGACAGCACCGGCGGGGTGCATACCATCGGCACCGGTCATCATGGTTCCGCCTCGGGTCAGCAAGGTTCCGTCGAAGCGCCATTCGGAGCTTCCTGCGGCCAGCTCCTTGGGCGCGATGCTCCACAAGTTGAGGGTCATGCGCATACGTTGCTGTTCGAGGCCCTGTCCCCCGCCGTTGCGATTGGTGCAGACAGCCTCAAAACGCTGAGTGACCGGGTTGAATGCGAGCGCGACCGTGTCCTGAGACCACGGGCCGTAGCCAGAGACATCGATCTCGTCACGGATATCGGTTGCACGGATCGTTGTTAAGCCGCCCTTCATCGGGACCCAGCCCTCCTGGCTGTATCCCTGGAGGTACCTCCATGTCTTGCGTTCTGGCTCAAAGCTCTCTTCGCCATGGCAGCGGGCGACCATCACCATAGCGCCCTCGTGCATGATGATGGTTGGCTCGACGGGCTTGGCCCATGGCTCTGACATCGTGTGAATGATCTGATCCCAGTTTCGACCACCATCCTTCGAGTACCGAATCAGCAGGTCACGCTCTGCGGTATGACCAAACGACACGATGCCATGCTCAGGGTGCTCGATGAGCCGGGGACCATTGTTCGCGGATGGTTCGGGAAGATCGTCTTCGCTATATGCGTGAGGATAATGCGTCCATGACGCGCCCTGATCCCTGGTGCTGAACACGCCATGGGGCGAGACAAGGATGACCTCGCCATCATCTCGGGTGAGCATCGAGCTGCCAAACAGAAGCCGGCAGTTGTTGGTAGGGGTCTCGACGAACGTCCTGAGGTCGATCGGATCAGACCATGTCTCTCCGCGATCGCTCGATCGGGTCATCATGACGCGGGTGACATGCTCGTCGCGCGGTTTGGTGATGCCCCAGCGTGGTGTGTGCTGAGGCTGGCGGAGATAAACCACGATGATGGTGTCGCCCGTCATGGTGGCGACCGGCCAGCCAAAGTGATTGTTGTTGCCGATCAGTTGATCGCCAAAAGGAACCGCCACGGGCTTGATGACCAGAGGGCCCTCTTCGTGATCGTATTTCTCACGGAAGAAACGGGGTACCTGAAGCGATCGTGCGATTACTTCCTCGCGTGACTGGATAGCCAATGCATCATCGGACTGGGCCTCGCCCAGCAGGCTGGTGAGGACAAGAAAACTCACGATGAGAGCGACAAGCCTGTTCAATGTATCACCTCCAGGAAGAATGATGCCGGAGCCGTCTGCGGTGCAGAACGCCACTACCAACAATCATCAGGCCGATGCCCGTGGGCTCCGGGACGGCTGACGCGGAGAAGCCGAAGTTGCTGGCCAGTAAAGAGAGATCAATCAGATTCACGCCAAAGCTCAGGTCAAAGTCCCCCTCGGACCAGCCAGTGGCCAAGGACCCAAAGTTGGCGGCGAGGATTGACAGATCAATCAGATCGACCTGGCGGTCCAGATTCACGTCCCCAAGCCTGCTGCCATATAGGGATTCAACCCAGAAGGCGACGTCGCTGGCATCGACCTGCTGATCTCCATTGAGATCAAAGTTGCTATCTGAAGTACCCGCATAGATGGCCTCAAGGTCTTCAGGGTCCAAGGCGTCATTGGCGTTGAAATCACCGGTGACGTTGAAGCCGAAAAAATCGTCTGCGTCCAGAGCGGCCATGGCAATGCGGACCATATCAATATCGCCCACAAAGCGGCGATCGCCCGGCGAGCTGGCATTAAACGCACCGATGATCAGGTCGTTGCCATTGGCGAAGGCGTCCGTGGTGTTATCTGCAGATGTACCGATGAGTTCCCGGTTGAGGTATAGACGTAGCTCATTCGACTCAGCATCACGGACTGCAGCCAGATGATGCCAGTTACCATCGGTCACGATTTCACTGGGGAAGACAGAGGCAACCGAGGAGCCGTCGTCGATCAAAAAGCGTGGCCTGCCATCCTGAAGGCGTAGCCAGAAGGATGGCTGGCTGGGACCAACGTCCTTACTGATCAGGGGTCCTGAGCCGATGGTCCCGCCGTCGCCGTGATCGGTGGTCCGGAACACCACCTCGAGGGTGAAACTGTCTTCGTTATCGAAATCAAGCGGATGATTGTCAGTGTCTGCCACGACAATCATGTCCTGCTGTCCGTCGAAGCTCAGCGCTGAACCGCCGAGGCCCTCGGCCCCGGCGATGACCGTGGGGCTGCCGAGGATGGTGCCGTCCAATGCGTAGCCTCTCTGGTCGGTTGCTGTGCCATCACCAAAGTCCATGTAGAGGGCAGACGGATCGTCGAGCCAGTCGTCGGCAAAGCGAGCGAAGCTGATCCGTTCATTCGCGTTGCTGCGTGACCCGTTTTCATACAGGAGACCGGCGACGTCATCATCGACTGCAACCAGATCGCTGTAAGCCGAACCGCCGCGGTAAATAAGCTTGCCGTCATCCCATGAAGCTGTTTCATCAAAGCTCGACCTAACCGACATCCGCCAGCGTCGCGATGGGTGATTGGGATTCGAGAAGAGGATGCGGTTCTGTGCGGCTCCCTGATCGATCGCTGAGAAACGCACGACAGAGCCCTGAACGACTGGATCGATCAGTTCTTCAGCCTCGCCGATGTTGATCCAGCTGAGTCCGCCATTGAAGCTGTAGGCTTCTGCTCGCCCCAGGACCTCAGGGGTGCGATTACGGCTGTTGAGATACAGCTGGCCGCCGGTCAGCTCGACTGCAGTGCTCTCGCTGGGGCGGACGCTATCGACGCTTGGTCCCTCAACGATCCCGCCAATGTTCCAGTTCACGCCGTTATCATCGCTGTAGATCACACCGGCACCATTGTCGGTGGGTGCGGCGTAGTTGAAAGGAATCACCAGCCTGCCGGGCTGTGTTCTCGCCATCTGGATGCCGTGGCCAGGCGTCGTGGCATACCAGCGCCAGTCGGCTTCCTTCACCTGGCCGGTTATCTCTGTGGGCGTGGTCCAACTCAATCCGTGATTGTCTGAATGCTGGATCCAGACGGTACGCGAGCCGTCGCTGGTGCCGTCGATAATCTCGGTCTGGCTGTCCTGTCCGAGATTCCGGGTTGTGACGAGGAAGACTCGGCCAGTGTTCTGGTCGACAACGGGTGCAGGGTTGCCCACCGTATTCACGCCGTCGTTAGCCACGATCTGGATCGGGCTCCAGGTTTGGCCACCATCACTGCTCCTGCGCAGAACCAGATCGATATCGCCCGTATCAGAGCGGCTATTCTTACGGCCTTCGGCGAAGGCAAGCAGGTCACCGTTCGTTGCTTTGACGATGGCCGGAATGCGGAATGTGTTGTAGCCGTTGGTACCGGAGACATAGACCTCGACGTTTTCAAACGGTTGCGCGAGACATAGCGGTGTCGTCGCCAGTACCGCGAGGCTTGCTGTGGTGGTGCCGATGGCCTTGGCGGCTGATCTAAGCGTTTTCATTGCCTGATTAAACATCTGATTACTTCTTTCTCCACAGGCGTTTCTGTAGCCAAGTCGCTGCTTGAACTAGTACTGATCTATGGTCTGCCAATCGTTTGCAAAAGCGGCCACCGCTTCTTCGACCAGCGGTTGTTGCAGGAAATCATCGACGTCCTTGCCCCAGATAAATCCGGCACGCACGCCGACCGCAGAAAAATCTTCGATCTCGGTGGCGGCATACAGGCCAGCACAGATCTTCGTATCGAGCTGCTGCCGGTCGAGGACCCGCTGCATGTTGGAGACTTCGCTGAGCTTGCTGTGGATGGCACGCTTCTGGAGCATGCCGCCATAGGGCGCGATGTAGTCGGCACCGGCGGCGCAAGCCAGCAGCATCCACGCCGCCGTGGGCACGCAGGTTGCCATCACCGTCTGGCTTTGCTGCTGGAGTTGCTTGATCACCTGCAGCCCGGGACGAGTTGCCGGAACCTTGATTCGCATCCGCTGGGGATTGATCGCAATCATGGTCTCGGCTTCTTTGAGCATGGCCTCAGCGGACCCGTGTTTGAGCTGATACCAGCAACAAGGGGAGGTCTTGCACAACTCAGCGAACAGATCGCTAGGTGGGAGGCCTGTGCCTGCGACGACCGCCGGATTCGTGATGACACCGGCAAAGATGCCGCTGCTCATCGAGACAGCGACACGGTCGAGATCGGCGTCGGCGAGCCAGAACTCCATGCTTATGAACTCCTCGTGACGAGACTGGGTGTACGAACTACTCTTGGCGCTAGTTCAGAGACCAGTTCATCGAGTTGTTCGGGGCTGATGCTCTTATAGAGATCGCCGGAGCTCGATACAGACGCTGATCCGCCAGCCACGCCATATGCCAGAGCGAGGGGTAACTCGCGCCCTGTGGAGATTGCATAGATCAGACCCGCCATAAAGCTATCCCCAGCACCTGTGGTGTCTTGGGCCCTGGCCGTTGAAGGCTTACAGTGAAAGAGACCCTCGTCCCGGTGGCCGGCGATTGCACCCCTGCTGCCATCCTTGACCACGACCCAGCCGCGTGCCTGATCGACCAGCCGCTCTGTCAGTGACTCGGCATCGGACACCGACCAGTCTTCGCGGGCTTCCCCCATGCTGGTGCAGAAGATGTCCGCGCCCGCCAGCAATGGCATCAGGCTTTCCTTGTTTGCTCCCGCCGGATTGACGGTGGTGTCATAAATCGTCAGAGCACCAGCCAGAGCGCCTGACTTGAGTAGGGCCGCTGCTCCTGAGACCCCTAGGCACGGCATAAGCCGGGCCCCACTCAAGAACAGGATGTCGTTGTCCTTTAGCTGTTCATCAAGTCGATCGAGCGCCGAGACCTCGGTCTTCGCATTCGCCCCGGCATCGTGCAGCAGGGTTCGTTCGCCATCGGGCTGGACCAGCGAGAGTGTTGTCGATGTCTCCGTATCCTGATGCCTGTGAATCTCGCCCACACCTACGCCGACTCGAGCCAGCTCACCCAGGAGCAGGTCTCCGTCGGGGTCTGCTCCGAGATCGCCCAGCAAGGTCACCTGTACACCTAACGCAGATAACGTGGCCGCGCATCGTCCGGCATTGCCGCCCAGAGACCATCGCCAACCACGAACCATCAGCGTAGCGCCCGGACGCAGCTGATCGAGATCAACTGACATACAGCGATCCGAAACGATGGGACCGACAAGCACACACCGTCGACGTTTCTGTAGTCTGTCGGCAGTCAATTCTGTTTTGATTTGCTCGTTGCCGCGCTTCAAGACGGAACTCCAGATGAACTTAAGAAACCAGCCAGTGAACGAAGGCTATTCAGCCGGGCGTTCTAAGACTGACCAGTCAAATCGTGAGAACGCAATCCATTGATAAGGCCGCCCCGGACGGCTGCCTTCGTACAGGCAGCCGATCGTGTCGGAATCGATCTGGACAAGCGATGAATACGCGGCAAAACCCGGTTCGATGATGTGCCCGAGCGGCCAGCTCACACCATCATCAGGACTGGCACGAACCAGCAGGTGGCGTCGGCTCGACGGGTGTCCGGGATTGGAGAACAGCAGCCAGTGCTCCTGCTGCGCACCGGGGCGATCGAAACGCAGCAGGCTCGCCTGGCAGCGCGGCTCGATCAGGACCGGTTCAAGGCGAGGCTCCGTCCAGGTCACCCCGCCATCCTCACTGAAGCTGACACGTCGGATCTTCGGCTCATCAGCGGAGCGTGAGTTGATCATCAGCCGGCCGTCCGAGAGCTCTGCCACCTGCGACTCGTTGCTGCCGGGGCCGATCGACTCGCTGATACGCCAACTCATGCCACCGTCATCAGAGTAGAGCACGTGGGCGTAGTGAAGATACGTCTCTCCGCCTGGCGTGGTTGGCTCGGTGTGGTTCGCCGGAACGATCAGCCGGCCGGCATGAGGCCCCTGACGGATCTGGATCGAAACACCAGGGCCAGTGGCGTACCATCGCCAGCCGGGTCGCTTGGCCTGATCCGTGATCTCTCGCGGTTCACTCCAGGTTCTGCCATCATCCGTGCTGCGCATGATCCATGGGGTTCGACCACGCTCCGCCCGTCCCTCGCTGATGTCTTTCTCGTGCTCATCGCCGGGGTTGTGGGTCATAAGGAGAACGATGTCACCAGTCTTCTGATCAATCACTGGGCACGGATTCCCGCAGACGTTGTCGCCATCGTCCCAGATCACCTGATGATCACTCCACGTCCGGCCGCCATCCTCTGATCGCTTGACGAGCATGTCGATGTCGCCCGTGTCCGACCGAGTGTTCTTGCGGCCTTCAGCGAAGGCCAGCAGCGTTCCTGCGGGCGTCTTGATAACCGACGGAATCCGGTAGGTGTGATAGCCGTCGGTTTCACTCTCCCAAACAACGACGGTCTCGACACCTGGCACAGGTTGCAGAGAGGTCAGGTCCTGCTGTGCAGCGGACTCATCGCAGAGGCCGAGGACCAGCGTTACGAGCATCAAGGATGAGAGAATGGGTCGGATCATGATCTGGGTCCCACGATGGAGGTCGATCGGGCAGAACAAGAGGCTTGCGCCTAGGACTTGACTGGCATGACATGCGACGGATCGGCCGCTAGAACGAACTCAAGTACACCCGCCTCTTCGAGATCATGCCTGAGCCTCAAGCCCTGATCTCGTTTCAACGAGGGCAGGGGAAGCCTGCATGGCCCGAGGGGGATGCCATTCCATGCCAGAACCTGCTTGATCGAGGCAAAGATCGGGAACCTTAGAAGCACCTCGATCATCCGGACCGCCTTGAGCTGCCATGCTCTCGCGGCTTTGAGGTCCTGGCGTTCGCACGCGTCCATCAACTGGAGGTATATCTCCGGAGCGATGTTGTAGGTGCTTCCAACCGCTCCTAGTGCGCCGACCCCCAGCCCGCTCAGAAGCATCTCGTCCCGACCCCATAGGACCTCAAACCGGCCCTCTGCCGACTCAAGACAAGACTGGAACTCATTGACCTTCTCGTCGGTGTACTTCATCCCAACCAGATTCGGGATCGCTACAGCCCCGGCGTTCAGGAGCTGACTCAGGTCTGGGCGCACACCCGTAAAGGCGGGCATGTGGTAGTAGTAAAAAGGCAACTCGGGTGCGCCCGAAGCGATCGTCGCCATGCAGTCAATCAGCCGTGTTGTGCTGTCGCACTTGAAGTAAGGCGGGGCAAAAGCTGAAACCGCGTCAGCACCCGACCGCTCGGCATGCTCTGCAAGGGCACGAGCCTCAGTCAGGCAGTCGTGACCAACCTGGACGATCACGGGCAGGCGCTTCTGCGCGGCCTCGATGAAGGCCTCGGCAACATCACGGCGTTCCTCAGAAGTCATGCTGACCCCCTCGCCGGTCGAACCCAGGACGTAGAGCCCGCGGATACCCCGATCAATCAGGTGATCCACGTAGGCCGGAACTACAGACAGATTCAGGCCGCCCCCTGGGTCCAGCGGGGTGCAGGTGGCGGCAACTAGACCGTTAATACGAAGAGGGGTTGGCACGGCTACGACTCCTTGGTCAATGCCGACTGACTAGACGGCACGGTGTCTCGTGAATGATGAAAGTTGGAGGTATGAACAGTGAGGCCCGCCAGCTTGTCATCGGTTGGCTTAGGCGTCAGCAGGCTCACCAGATAACCGAGAATAAAGCAGGTCGTGATCCCGATGGTCGCGTAGAGATACCCGTTGATCTCGGTATAGACCGGGAGCGCAAACATAACCGCCGCACCGCCAACGACGCCGATCAAAGCCCCCGCCGCACTACACCGTGTGGTGAGCACACCCAAGGCAAACAGGCCGCCCAACACCCCCATAAACAGGCCGATCACGCGAATAAACTCGTCAAACAGGCTCTTGACATCGGGCTGCACAAACATGATTGCGAGCAGTGTCCCGGCTGTGCCCAGTGCAAGTGTGGTGATTCTTGCAAGGTTCAGCGCACCCTTTTCGGTACGCACCAGCCCGAGAGGACGATAGAAATCCACTGTTGCCGCCGTTGCCGTCGAGTTCATGCTGGTCGAGATGGTCGATTGTGCCGCGGCAAAGATACCGGCGACAATCAGGCCTGCTATCCCAACAGGGACCTCCTGGACAATGAACAGCGGCAGGATCTGATCCGTCATGTACATCGGGTCCAGCTTCTCTGGATGATCTCGATAGAAGGCAAACAAGGCGGTTCCCAGCCCGTAGAACAGCAGAGAGGCTGGGATCGCGAGCAGGGCGGCCATCCAGATCGAAGCGGCGGCACGGCGGATATCTGGTGTCGTCATGTACCGCTGGACAACAGCCTGGTCGGCCGTGTAGCTGGAGATGTTCTGGCCGATCCCCCCCAGGATGATCACCCACAGAGCAATCGATGCACTGGTCGCATCGATGCTCCGGAAGAACGGCAGAGCGATATAGATCGCGATCGGTGCCACGACCGGGATCATCATGTTGCCAGCGAAGTAGACCCAGTCCTGGGCGTAAGCCTTCGCCGGGATGGCCATGAACGTGATCGAGCTCAGCATCGTCGCAAAGATGCTGCACGCCGCAGCCCACCACGGAATGCGTTGCCCGCCACGGAAGTAGTCATCCGTGTTCTTGTTCCGATTCATAAAATAGAAGCCAACCCCGAGCACGCTCGCGAGGTAGACCGCCAGCACGGTGAAGTTGATGACACCAAACGAAGATGAAGTTTCGACGGGCTCCACACGCCAGACAGCGGTGCTCCGAACCCGTGGTCGGACCTCTCCAGACGCGATCAGCACGGAACCATCGACCTTGACCGCGTGGGTCGTCACCTGATTGGCCGGGATCGGACCGGCGTCCACCCAGGTGTCCGTGATGGTGTGGTACGCCAGCGCACGACGGGGAAAACCAGGATGATCATCTTTAAGGTCGTCCGCACGGCCGAACAAGGCCCCGTCATCACCACTCAGAAGGAAGACGTGGGACTGGCCCCAAGCGACCGCAGTCCCGGCCATTCGGGGCTCCGGCATGTCCGCACGTGACCGCCAGGGCTCAGCGTGTCGGTCGGTCCCCGAGTAAGTTCCTGTGACCTTGTCATACGCCTCCGAGTCGTACCGCGTGGGGTTGAACTCGTAGATATCGCTGAGCACCTCAACCTCGCCTGATTCACTAACGCGACGTCCGCCTAAGACATACACGCAGGTATCAAAGCCGTTGTGCTGAGCCGACACCATATTGAAGGCTCGCGCAGACCCCGGCCAGGAGGGCAAAGCCTCCCAGTACAGCGTAGAGGGGTCTGATGCGTAGCTTGACAGGTCGAGTCGCCAGAAGCCCTTGCTGGCGGACCCGAGACCCGAATCGGTCTGACCACCCGCGAGATAGATGGTTTCGCCCACAAGCATCGCCGACGCGTAGACAAGCGGTTCGGGCAGCGATGGGAGTGGCAACTGAGTGATCGACTCGGAATCGGGGTCCCAGACCAGCAGAAAGACGTCGCTGAAGACCTCGTCCCCGTCGTTCCCGCCGATGCAGAGCACGCCATAGGGCGTCGTAACCGAGGCTCCGTAGCCGCGTGCCCGATCAAGTTCGTAAGGACCAGCCCACGTCGAAGCCTCACCATCCGAGAGGGCATTCTTGAGAACCCAGACCTCTCGGTGCCAGACCTTGGGCACGTCCCAGAGGTCCTCGCCGGCCGCCACGGGGAAGTTCGCCCCGCCCGCCACGATCAGGCCGTTATTGCTCAGGCCAACATAAGGGCCCGCGACACCGATGCCGTCGGGCACCTCAGGCATCGAAATCCAGTCGAGGTACGAGGGATCATCGCCGGCATCCTGGCCTCTGGCCAGATCGGGCACCACCATGAGGGTCAGCACGCTCGCCAGCACGGCGACGATCACACGCCTCAGAAGCGGCAGAGGAGTTGTCAGGAGAGTGTTTCGCAAGTGTGGTCCCGGTCTATCGCGGTAGGGGGGAGACTGTGGTTACAGAACGGTTTCAAGATTCAGTCACTCAATCTCGACGGTCGTGTATTCAGTGGTGTTGTCGATGTTCAAGGTGTAGTCGTCTGTAGCCCAATCGTTCGGCACAAAGTTCACCGAAGCGGCGTGACCATCACAGAATGAGGTGTTGAACCGGTATTCGCCGGGCTGGCTGTGCAGAAAGTACTCCTCGCCGATCGGATTGCTGGCCTCGTTGTAGTTCGGGGCAACCACCTCAAGTGTCTTTGACTCAAGCATGGCCACCGTCCTTGATGGGTTCTGAACTTCTATCGCCGAACGACCTCGCTGAAAGATATTGTCCGACCCGGTATTCCGCGTAAGGCTCCGGCCATGATTCGTATTCGATCGGTAGGAACTACCGTTCTCAAAGGCGAAACCATCGTCAAGCCCTTCATCTACAGGACAAACCGCTACGGGCATCTCGTCGTCGGGATTGCTGGTAGAGGTTCCAGCGTAGGGATTCAGAAACCGCCGATTAGCCCCGAACAGCTGTGCGGGACCGCTGTTGCCACTACTGCCCAGCCATGTGTATGTCGAGATCCAGTTGCCCGCGAATAGATTGGAAGGGTCGATGAACAGCCGCTTATTTGGAAAGCGGTCGTCGTAGTCGTTCTGATACGCCAGAATAGCGATCGAGATCTGACGGTGGTTCGACAGACACACCATCGACTTCGCCGTGTTCCGGGCTGCCCCAAGTGCCGGGAGCAGAATCCCGATCAGCAAGGCGATAATCGAGATCACCACAAGCAGTTCGATAAGCGTGAATCCGCTGCGTCGAGTCATGACGAGCTCCTGATGAGAGTGGTCGTGTGAGACATGTCCGCTGCTCCCAACGGGGAGAAGAATCAAGCGGCGCGACCGGCGTCAACCAGCCACGCCGTACTTAACAAGGATTAGCCACGAGTCCGTCGCAGGCCGCAGAGACCCGCGAGCATCATTGCCAGAGCCAGACCCGCCGGTTCGGGCACGATCGCACCGGGGCTAGTCGATAGAAATCGGACCTGATCAGGAGTCAGAACCGAGTTGTAGACCGTGAACTCATCGATGAGCCCGATGTACTCCCACTGGAGCCCGCCACCGTTGTCGTTGTTGGCACCGAAGTTCACCGAGACATTCCCGGCGTTGGTAGTGAAGGACTCGATGTCAACGCCGAAGGGGCTGTTGCCATCGGGCGCCCCGTCGAGGTAGATCACCGTGCCGCCAGGGCCGCTGGTGACCGCCACGTGGCGCCACTCACCGTTGTCGACGGAGCTACCGGTGATCTCAACATTATCAAGGCTGTTGTGACGCCCGAGGAAGTTCAGTGAGCCATCGACAAGCCTCAGGGCCGCTTCTTCACTACCGGCCGCCGCATCCGAAATACTGAAGATGGTGTCGGGTCCAGAGGCGTTGGATGAATTGATCCAGCCGCTGTAGCTAAAGCCGCCGTTGGCCAGCCCCAGGGTCGTGAAGGCTGCCTGAGTCGGGGGCGGGGCATTGAGGTGCGCATCGTTGCTGCCATCAAATGACCAAGCTCCGCCCAACACGCCAGTCGCGCCCGCGACGGGGAGATTGCCACCATCCGCGACCATTGCCACGGCGTCCGCACCCCCGACCGAATCGATCGCCGCCGGCGCGCCAGCGGTCTCATCCATCGACCAGTGGGCGATCGGCCCGGCTGATGCAACCCCACCGGTGACGCCAACAGCCAACACCAAACCAGTGCACAAAAAACGGTACTTCATCTTCCTACCTCCTAGTTGAGAGAAACGGGGAAAAACAGATTCACGATGAACTCCAGAACCAGAGTCAAACAGGCCAGAATGGCCAGAGAAACACGATTTTAGACACATAAAACCAACTTGAACTAGACGCCGAGTAACTCGACAGGATACGCATGATGCGATGGACAGCTCTCTCCTTGAACCTGGCGAAGCAAAAGTTTGACCACCTCGGAACCGATCTCTTCAGGATTAAGTGCTGGTTGCGTATAAGGCAGTCCGGGATCACGGTGCCCCGGTCGCCGGTAAAACGTGAGCAACCCCGCCAGAGCATGATCCTCAAGCTGAGATTCTTGAATCACATCACGCGCGACATTCGCCAGGAACTCATTGGCGCAGATCACACCAGTCATGTCATCCCCACGAAGACAGCTAGCCAACTCGTGTCGAACCAGTTCCTCATCCTGAGGCAGGCAGCGCAGCGAAACATCGCCGTAACTCAGACCAGCACGACCAAGCTCATGCTGCAATGCATCGAGAAGAACATGGTCGCCCGCGTGCAGCTTCTCACGCATCATCAAGACGATCTGCCTGCACCCGCGTACCCCCGTCAGATAACTGACCATCTGGGACGCGCAGGACTGATGATCCCGGTCCAGCGACCAGAGTGGAGAAACCGATGGATAGGGCGTGCCATGGACCACAGCGGGGCAACCACTCTGGGCGACCAGACGCTGCGTCGCGAGCGACGAGCGCACGAGAACAAACGCCTCACGTCGATCTGACTTTAGCACCCGATCGATCAGGCCTGTGAGCCGATCTCGCTCCTCATCCAACGGCAGAAAGTTGAACTGAATCCCCGCCCGTGGAAGCTCGCTCTGCATCCCCATCACCACGCCGTCAGCGAGAACACCCTCTGACTTAAAATAGTCCTCCCGAACCAGCAAATGGATGACATCCAGCCCCTCACGCTCAACGTCCGTACTCTGTTCCAGAGCAACCATCGTCCCGACACGCTGTTTCCTAGTGATGACGCGACGCTTGGCCAATAACTGCAACGCGCGATTCGCCGCATGCGTGCTCACTTTGAAGTATTTCGCGGTATCCGCGGAGTTAAGGTAGGCATCACCCGGACGCAGCTTGCGATCCTTGATGTCCGCGTAGACGCGATCAACCAGCTCAATGATGTTCGGAGATGAACCATTTGACATGACACACAAAGCATACCCATATATTTCTGACACACAACATGTATTTCCCCTCTTAAACCATTTAATCTGCTCGGCGTCGATGCGGCCCGGCTTCTCGGCG
This sequence comes from Phycisphaeraceae bacterium, assembly GCA_040222855.1. NCBI lineage: Bacteria > Pseudomonadati > Planctomycetota > Phycisphaerae > Phycisphaerales > Phycisphaeraceae > Phycisphaeraceae bacterium. Next base: position 29,979 of record JAVKCD010000010.1, read on the forward strand.
GTCCGGTTTAAGTGAGAATCTGGACGGACAGGCACGTCGGGAATGGCCATAAAACCCAGAATTTGAAAGGACCAGTTCGGCTTGACGACCGGATTCCACACCCAGAAAGCCGAAGCCGGGCAGCACAGCAGATCGAATAATAATTTCTGAGACTCATTTTTTATATGGAAAAGCTCACTCGCTTCGGTTAGACTCCACCCATGGTCGGGCGAACTCTGTAGCCAACGATCACACCGGATCTCGTGTCTCACGGTTCACAAACAACTCTTCTCATCGCATCAGGAGGCAACATGTCGAGAAAACTCACCCCCATAAGTCGTCCCACACGTACCCTGATTCTTGCGGGCGCTGCTTTGGCGACCGCTGGCTCGCTGGCCGCAACCCAAGCCCACGCGAGCATCTACGTCAACACCATCGCCACCCAGACGCCTCTGCTGCACTGGTCGTTCGACGAGCCGACCAATGACGGCAGCGAACCCGTCATCGCAGCAGCCATCGATAACCTCGATGCCCTGCTAGGCGTCGGGGTCTTTGTGAACTCCGCCCGTCTCGGGCCAGAGACGATTGTCGGTGTCCCGAGTCTCGAACCCGGATCGGGTTTCGACGGCTTCACTGCCGGCAACACCGGTTTCAACTTCAACATCAATGGTCCGGGCAGCGGGATCTTTGACCTCACCGCCGAAGAAGAATCCATGGGCATGGATGCGGGCACCCTCAGCATGTGGGTGCGCTCCACCAACCCCAATGAAGCCGACCCCTTCAACTCCGGCGTCCTCTATCGGGGTGATGAAGGCGGCGGAGACATCCTTAACTTCAGAATGCTGGGCGGCAGCTTCTCGCTGGCCCTCCAGGACAGTGAGATCGACGCCGTCAGCGTAGGCACCAGCTTCGCCAACAACTACGCCGACGGGAACTGGCATCACGTCACCGCCGCATGGTCATATGACATCGGTAGTGATGCTGGCGAACTCGCGATTTTCGTGAATGGTGGATCCGCCGCCGGCGGCGAGGAAGTCTCGACGACCTTTGATTCCGCTGCCTACCCGGATATCCTTCAGGAATCCGATCCCGTGTTAAACCCTGGCGTCTTCGACGACGTCATGGACTTCGACTTCCGCCATCGCCTCGGCAAAGGCCGCAACAATGGCATGCGCTACAGCGGGGACATGGATGAAGTCTCGATCTGGAACCGCGTCCTGTCGCCTTCAGAAATCCAGGCTCAGTACGAAGCCGCCTTTATCGCGGGCGGAACCCCAGGCGACTTCAACGCCGACACGATCGTCGATGCTTCCGACGTCGACCTCCTGACCGCCGCGATCCGGACCGGCTCAAGCGATCCTCAGTTTGATCTCGATGGGTCCACCGTTGTTGATTCTGGAGATCTCGATGAGTTGATCACGACTATCCTTGGCACCGTCGCTGGCGACGCCAATCTCGATCTCGCTGTTGACCTTATTGACCTCTCTGCGCTAGCGAGCAACTTCAACCAGACCGCCGGTTGGGCTGGCGGCAACTTCAACACCGATACCCTCGTTGATCTGATTGACCTCTCGCTTCTGGCGACCAACTTCGGTTCAACATCGAGTATCCCGACACCAGCCACTGCGTCCCTGATGGGCCTCGCCGCTGCCGGGCTGCTGCGCAGGAATCGCTGAACTTGGACCTTGTGTCCAGTCACGCCGGCCAGACCGGCGTGACTGGACATCTTTAATCGAAATGCCCAGCAAGGAACCCTCCTGAGCCATGAGCAACACGAACTTCTTTGTCGATCAGAAGCTCACCGACCAGCAACTCAAGCAGTACCGGGACGACGGCTTTCTGAGGCTCGGTAGAATCCTGACCGATACTGGCCTTGAGCAGATGCGAGCCTCGGTGATGAACGCCTGGGAGGCCGAGAAGGGCCCGTTTGATCCCAGCGCGACTTGGCTAAAAAACTCTCTTCTGGTTGATATACACAAGCAGTCTGACATCGTTCGCAGCTACTACCTCAACGGCCCGCTCGTAGACGTGGCCGAGTCGCTGATCGGATCCAACCTCAAAGGGGTTACCAGCCAGCTCACCTTCAAGATGCGCGGGAACACTTCACCCTTCGCATGGCATCAGGACAACGGCTATGGCGAACTTGACCCCTACAACGCATTAACCACGCTCACCGCTCTTGACGATGCTGATGAGCAGAACGGCTGTCTCTGGATCTTGCCCGGTAGCCACAAGATGGGGCAGATCGAGCGGCTAAGCAAAAAGCAGAAAGACGAGCAGGTCTCACTCGATACACGTCCAGAGGACGAGTCCAAGGCTATTCCTGTCCCAATGAAAGCTGGCGAAGCAGTCTGCTTCCACTGCCACACCCTCCACAAGTCCGAAGGCAATCGCTCCACTACCCGCGACCGCCGCATCGTCTTCCTCAGATACGCAGACGCAGACGCTGTTGAAGTCTACAACGACCGGCAGGTGCGCCTGGGACCGCTGATTCGCGGCGTAAGCCAATATGAGCAGATCGAGCCTTACACGGTCCCGTCTTGATCATCGAGTGGTGGCGTGGCAGGCAGCTTCACACAGCACGGATGGCTCACGTAGCTTCATGCTTCTGTAGAGATCACACCGATAACCTTCATCTTCTCTAAGGAGTGATCGCATCAGCCACACAAGCATCCAGAGTGATTGGGCATCTGTACCGGAGAGTGCTAACGGGCGCACCCACGGTGTCTGCGTCGCTCGGGACGGAACGGTGATCGTCTTTGCTCAATGTCACGATGGTATCCTGCACTATGATCCCGCTGGCAACCTGCTCTCGCGCTTTGGTGGTGACCGTTGGCTATCAGCACATGGCCTCACGTATCAAACAGATGGAGACACGGAGTTTCTCTGGCTCACAGACGAAAAATCTGGATATGTAGCAAAAACAAACCTCACCGGCGATGTCATCCAGGCCTTGCCTACTCCGGATATCCGTAAAGTTAGTTCAGGCCTCAGCGACAATGGAACCAATAGCCATTCTTATAAACCAACCTGGGCCGCTGAGGACACAACAAGAGGCTTAATCTGGGTAGCCGATGGATACGGTTCTTCGTTGATCTATCAGTACGATCATCAGGGAAAGCTGGTCAAGGCGATCACCGGTATAGACAGCGGCACCCGTCTTGCTTGTCCACACGGCATTACGCTCGACGAGAGCGGAAATCTCTGGATAGCCGACCGTGGTAATCGACGTATCGTGATCTATAATCCAGAAGGTCATTACACCGAAGCCTTCCAAGACCTCTGCCACTCCCCCTGTGGCTTCGATTACACAGAGAGCCTGATTGTTATCCCAGAACTCTACGGCTCGATAAAACTTCTCGACCGCAGCTGGCGGCTAGTTGCTGAGCTTGGCAGGAACGCCTCGATCCACATCGAGCGATTGCCCGATGGAGAGATCAGCCGGACTATGCCTGAGCACTGGCCAAATGTAGACCGTGCCACAATCCCCTCAAGGAGCTTCAACAGCCCGCACGCCTCCTGCTTTGGCCGAGAGGGTGAAATTTATGTCGTGGAGTGGATCCTAGGCGGTCGAATCTCTCGCATCGATCTTCTTTGAAGTACTACATGGCTTCTTATTCACAGCAAAATAATATAGTCTAGAGCTCTGAATATATATATCAACTAAAATCAAAATATCGCATATCGGCCAAACAATAATCAAAATAAAGAAACACAAGGCTAGTTCTTATGATTAAAAAGACCGAGCATGCCATATTCAACTGTTTGGTGAAGCGGCAGGCGACTCCACTGCGGTCAGGTTTCACGCTTATCGAGCTTCTTGTCGTTATCTCGATCATCGCGATCCTCATCGGCATGCTCCTGCCCGCCCTTGGCGGGGCCAGGGACATTGCTCGTCAGCTGAACTGCGGGACCAACATCCGCACACTGTCTCTCTCGCTAGAACTCTATGCTCAGGACAACCGGGAGTTCTTCCCGCCAAGAGCTGGCAGCAACCGCTGGCCCACTCGACTGTCGGAGTATTACACTGATCCATCGATGCTCATCTGCCCCAATGATGAACCCGCTGAACAAGGGACGCCAAGTGAATCCAACGAGGATTGGCGTCCTCGTAGTTATCTCATCAACGGCTTCAACGACGTCATTGTCGTACGCGAAAACAACCTTAATGCTTGGCAGATAGGAAATCCTGCCGTCAGACAGCCTGAGATATTCAATCCAGGATCTGTCATCCACTTTGGCGAAAAAATCACCTATGAAAAGCAGGGTGATCGAGCCGATTTTTATATGGACCTCTTCGAAGGAATTGGCAATGATTTCGAGGTCGTCAACCATTCACGGCATGGCGATCCAGACCGTCGCCACGGCGGTTCCTACTACGCTTTCGGCGATGGCTCCGCCCGCTTTCTCCCTTTCCCCGAAGCGATCGAACCCATCAATCAGTGGGCCACGATCCGGGAATACCGCAGTGGTTCAGTACACACTGTGCCGCCGCAGCAGTAGACACAAGAATTCAGCCGTCCTGCTGTTACATTCCTCTGATTAAGTTTCATCTGAACTACACTGATTCTCCGCATCTATTCATATGGCTATGGGCTACTCCCTAAATCCTGGTCAAGTGTTGATGAGCTGGTATCGATCTCGCATACGTCACGTAGTCTCCCTACAGCCTTGGCCTGGGGTTGTCTCTGATGGTGCCGAGCATCGAGCTGATTCAGGCACGTTTGGACGTCTACAGCATGTGGCACAATCGTCTCCGGCCGTACGCAGCACTGGGCTACAAGACGCCTCAAGAAGCCTTCATGGGATCATCAACTGCCTAACCGATGCGATACTCGGAAGGAGGTGAGTTCGAACCCCAGATCAGGGTCAAGCGACAAAACGTCCGAGGCGACCCGAGATTGCTCTTCCCAGACATTCGAGTCAGACCTAAATCATCTTTGCGGCCTGAAATGGCCGGTGGGCGGAGCACAACAATCTGCTCGACCCCCGCTATGGTTCTATCCCAAACAGGCGTAAAGCCTTCTCACTCAACTGACCACGAATCGGCAGCCGTGGCGGTCGTAGTAAATCACGTGGCATCAATGCCTTGAGTTCTTCAACCAACTCTGGCCTGTCTACGGAAAGATCCTTCGTCTCAGCGGGATCATTCTTCAGATCAAAGAGCTCAATCCTGCCATCGGGATGAAGGATCAGTTTCCAGTCGCCACGGCGTACTGTTGCTTCGATGTACAGGGCATCATGCGGCGTGCTAGCGCCCGGCTCATCGAGAAGCAGCGGGGTGATGTCACGCCCATCAATGTCCGGTGGAGCCTCACCGCCCGCCATCCTGATGAAGGTCGGCATCAGGTCCATCGCACTAGCCAGTTCATCCTGAGTGGTATTCGCTGGGATCACGCCGGTCTGACGGAAGATGGCTGGCACTCGGTGGCCGCCTTCATAAGGCCCTGTCTTGCCGCCACGCAGCGGACCTGATGAGCCCCCGCGGTTCCCGTGACGAAGCCAGGGCCCATTGTCGGAAGTGAAGATCACGAGCGTACGCTCGGCCAGATCGAGATCGTCGAGCTTCTTCAGAATGGCTCCGACAGCCCAGTCAAGTTCCTGGATCACGTCTGTATATAAGCCCGCCTTACTGCTGCCGCGAAATGCATCAGATACCGCCAAGGGTACATGGGGCATGGGATGCGGGACGTAGAGGAAGAATGGCTGGTCTGCGTGCTCTTCAATGAAATCGATACTGGCTTGGGTCACACGCCTTGTGAGCTGGGACTGATCGACCGGGAACTCCGTCACGCGATCCTGAATCATCCAGGGGATCACGCCCGGCTCTGCCTCGTAGGCCTGCTCCCGCGTATAGCCATCGAGTTGGGCGCCCTCGGAGAAGCGAAGCTCATCAGGCACAGGCATGTCGTTACTGAGCGGGATTCCCGCGAAGCGGTCGAACCCCCGGGCGGTGGGGAGGTGCTCCTCGCGATGGCCGAGGTGCCACTTGCCGAAGCAGCCGGTGGCGTAGCCGATATCACCCAGGGCTTCTGCCAAGGTCACCACGTCGGATCTGATCCCGCGTCTCGTGGACTCGGTCCTCGGGTCAATCACAAAATAGACGCCGGTTCTCTGGGGGTACCGCCCGGTGAGCAGGGCAGCTCGTGAGGGAGAGCACACTGAGGATGCCATGTGGAAATCGGTAAAACTCATACCTTCATGCGCGAGACGATCCAGATGCGGGGTCCTCACCTCTGCCGACTTATAGGGACCGATGTCGCCGTATCCCAGATCATCACAGAGGATGATGACGAAGTTCGGAGGCAACTCGGCGTGTAGGCAAGCAGGCGATAGTGTAAGCATCGTCAGGACGATCGTCAGCATCCTCGACACGCTCACTGGCGGATGGATCATGATGCACCTTCCGTATTATGGAGGGCAATGCCTATCAAGAGGATTCCACTATTGTCTCTGGGTTCCCGTCGTCATTCAGGCTCATCGCTACGTCACAGCTCAAGACCTGACCGGCCTCCTTCAGGGCACACTCGAGGTCCGGGTACGGCAAGGCCTGAACGGGAATGTTCTGGCTGGCAGCGAGGTGACCCGCAATCGCCGCGGATTCGGCAAGCATCATGAAGACAGGCTCCATTCGGATTGACCCGAAAGCTATGTGCGAGGCCGAGAGTGCTACTGGAACCAGCAGGTTGGTGACGCTGTCTGTCGGGGGGGTGATCGCACGGTATGAGATGCCATAGGGTCGGCGTAATCTGATCTGAACATCGCCCTCATTGCGTACAAAGCCTGCGGTATCGACAAACCGTCGGCAGTTATGAGAGTCCATCTGGTAGGCACCCATCGCGATGACATCCGCATCGATCACATCACTCCGGCAGTGGCGCTCCGTGATCACGACATCTCCGAGCATCCGTCGGGCTTCGCGGATGTAGAGCTGTGGTGGCCAGTGCCCGGTGTCCGCAAACTCATCGCCCGCCAGTCCCCATCGAGCGTATTCCTCGCGGATGGTTGCGGGAACAGATGGATCATGGGCCAGAAAGTGGTGGAGGCCTTGCTGGTAGTCGACGTGCTCCTGGAATATCCGCTCTCGCTCGGCATAACCGGCGACGGGCCATCGCGTGGATCCGCCGATCAGGTCTGTCGAAAAGGCTCCATGGTTATTGGTGTCGGTTTTTTCTGATCCCATAATGGGATCGAACTTCCTAAAGAAATCAATGGAGGTGCCGTGGAGCCATCGTCTGCATAGTTCGTAACGGCGAGGGTTGTAGTTCTCAGGTTTCGGGAAGGGTATGCGGTTTGCCTTGTCAGCGGTCATGCAGACACGGAAGTTGTAGGCCTGGATCCGTCCATCACCTGCGCCAATCGGACCGAGGTGTGATGGCTCGATGTCCGGCAACAGGCCGCTTGCGGGATCGTTCTCGATGCGGAAGGGAGAGACATCGTGGTCGAACTGATGGCTGTCGTGGACGATCACGCCGTTGCTGGTTTCACCGTATAAGGCATTTCCTTCACGGCCGAGCGTGAAGGGCACATCAGCGGCCGCCATGAGATCACCCTCGTAGGAGCAATCGAGGAAGGTCGATGCTGTGACCGTCAGGCCGCCAATCATCTCGATGGCCTTGATTCTTTTCCCATCACGATGGACGCGATGCAGATACTGTCCGATGATTGGCGTGATCTCGTGATCCGCCATCAGTTGCTCGAAAGTTCGCCTCACGATGTGAGGCTCAGGTCGCCAAGTGCGCGCGAGGCCATAGTGGCTGCCAAGTGCATCAAAGATCTCTGCGGTCAACCCGCCAATGATCGCTTCGTTACCCACATCGGTACAGCTCAGGCCGTTGGCCGCCATGCCTCCGGGATGATCGCCAGGATGAAGGAGGGCAACCGTGAGGCCTCTCCGCCTCGCGGTGATTGCTGCCACGATACCGGCCGATGTCGCAGCGTAGACGCACATGTCGGCGTGTATCAGCTGGATGTCGGCCTTGATGGCCAGGTCACTGAAGTAAACAGGTTTTGAATCGCTCATGAGTGACTCCGCCCAGCGTGCTCTCCAGCGGGTCCGAAGGGTGAAGGGATTTGCCCACGCTCGATTCGACTCATGAAGCCGAGCACGGGTCCCCAGCTATAGAGTGGATGAGTGTGTGGTCCGCGTCCACCAGTACCATCGATGGCTGAGTAGGTCTCGGCCACGACGCCTTGTTCACGCCAGCCCTTGAGCAGCAGAGCGAGCGACTTCTCCACGAGTGTATGGCGCGCTTTATCCAACGGATAGCGGTGAAGGCCAAGGTAGACGAGGAAGTTGACCGGCGGCCAGACACGACCACGCTGATACAACTGTTCTTTGAACGCCTCCTCGTGTTTTGGAGAGACCGGAATCATCCACTCTCCCGCAAACTGCGTCGGTTCGAGCAGGTGCTCTGAAACCAGACGCTCGGCACGATCCTTAGGGACATACCCTCCGATCAGCGGGTAGAAGCTGGTGGGTGATCGTGCCTTCGACCACTCCTGTTTATCCGTTCTCCGATTGAGATAAATGCCTTCTTGATCGTTCCAGAGATTTTCCAGTGCTTGTCCGTAGCGTTCGGCTCGGCCGAGGAGTTCGTCCGCATCCTGCTGATGGCCCAGAATCAATGCAAGTTCAGCCATGGCCTGGCAGTCCGCGACGTAGAGTGAGGTCATGCCGACATCCTCGATGAGCATGAGATGCGTGTCGGGATCAAAAGGCGGGTCGTCGTACATCGGGGCGTTGTCGAGGCCTGATTCGATTGCCGCACCGTCGCCGGTGTTGGGCTGGATAAACTCTGCTGGATCGCCGACTCGTGGCGTATAGGGGTTTGATCCAAGAGATATCGTGCCGTTGGTGTTCTGGCGGTCGGAGTCCCACCATCGGTTCCATGCCATGAGAGCGGGCCATAGCGACTCGATGACTTCTTGATTCGGGTGCAGCCGGTACATTCCGAGTAGACATAAGGATCCGACAGGAGGCTGGGATCGATCGCATGAGACACGGCCCGATCCCTGAGCGACGTTGGGGATGAAGGATTCATCGACCATCTCGCGAAAGGTCTCGATCGCGCACGCGTAGCCAAGATCCGGGTCATCGGCGGTGATCATCCACGCCGTCAAGAAGCTGTCCCAGCAGAACAGGGCGTACCCGCCACGCTTGCAGTTCCAGTCGCGTGCAACAGGGCAGATGACGCGGTCGAATCTTGGCTCGTAGATCAGATTCCAGGCGATGCAGGCGCGCGTTGCCTCCTGCGTTTCGGCCTGGTCATCATGTTCCGCGTTCCATTTATCAAGATGCGTGCGAGCATCGGCGATACGCCGGGTCACCTCATCCAGGCTCAGTGGCGTGGAAGTGCTGATGGCGACGGGTTGATCGCCCTGGATGGCGAGATACGGCGAGGGTGTTGGCAGGTTGGGGTCATGGAAAGGCTCACCCGTGACGTGAATCGTGATCTCCTGGCCGGGCAGATCAGCGACCAGTGTGCGGGCATCGACTCGGCTGGCATGGCCGGGCCGATTCCAGAGCATCCTCGCGTGCACGGTCACGGCGCGTGGCCAGGTGACCTCCTGGAGTGGTGTGATCAGAGCGACCCACTGCCCGTTCGAGGCAGTCGTCTCCACGCGGTAACGTGCACCACGCAGGTCCAGTTCGAGGCTGGTGTAGGCTCCGTCATAGCTTCGCGGCCCTGGCCTGATCTCAAGGATGCTCGAAATGTTCAGATCACGTCCGATGCTCGTGAGTTGGGTCCCCGCGGTGCGGGGGAGCTGCTGCTGCCCGAAAAAAGACTCACCAACCCAGATTAATCGGTCCGGCGCTGCGATCCCGATATCAATCGCAAGCGATTCGGGCAGGAGGACGTGGCGCAGTACGCTGCGGGTGTCCCACGTGTTCCAGTCGCGGGCGCGCGTACGGTGCATTGCTGCTGCCAGACGCATTGATTGATCAAGAATACTCATGGTTCTTCCTAAGAAATGACGGCGTGACTGTTTTGAAGAAGCCGCGGAGGTGGATTAGCCGTATTTTATTATAAAAGTATATTTTTAATGACTTTACGTGTTCTTATTTAATAGATCGCCTGTAAAATAAGAGATAAACTATTTGATCCTATAAGTCAATATGATACCTTGAAGGTGATGGCTATGACTCTGTCCGATCTGCATCCCGGCAATACCGCAACCGTCGCGCGACTGGTCCAGATGATCCGCAGGGACATCCGTGAGCGGGATCTGCGTGAAGGTGATCGCTATCTGACGACGGAAGAAGTGGCGACCCTGATGAACGTGGCCAAGGGGACTGCTAATCGAGCGATGCAGCAACTGGCAAGAGAGAATCTTCTGGTTCGCAACAGGAAGCTTGGCACGTATATTGGGCAAGGGGTAGTAGCGGATTCATCGAGTGTCGATCAGATCTGCCTTCTGATCCGCAGAGCCTACTACCTCGCAGAGCGAGAGCGCATCAACGAAGTTGTGGGTGGGACCCTCTCGGCACTCACCAAGGCCTCGGTTGAGTTGTCGCTGGCTCCAGATGATCAGGAAATGGTTTACGCCGAGCGTCTGATCAGAGCCAACGAGGATCGTTCACTCAGGGTCGGTTATTTCGTTGCCTCGAAGTCTCCGCAGATCCAATCCTTTTTCCAGTTGCAGGGCGTTCCGGCCCTCATCATGGGGACGCCTTACCCGCAGAGTCAGGGGCTTGCCTCAATTGATCTGGATCAAGACAAGATCGGGAGACTCGCTGTGCGAGCCGCTTTCGAATCGGGCGATCAGCGTATTGCGGTCATCCTTCGTGATCGGAGAGGTTTTGGCGATGACATCATGGTCAATGCCATCACGGCAGAGGCCATGAGTCTCGGCGTGAAGCCGGGTGATCTTGTGATCCGAAGCGTCCCATCGGACGCACAACTCTCAATCCACACGATTCAGCACCTGATGACAAGCAGCAATCCGCCATCCGCGATCATCACCCGCTCACGAACGGCACTCGAGGCTGTTGCCTGTGTCATGGATCGCCTTGACTGGCCAGAAACAACTCGTGTGATATCGGCAGACTGGCTTCCAGCCAGTCACCGCAAGGGTGCCTATGCCTGCGTTAAGCCCTACATCTCCGCCTACGAACAAGGCGTGCAGATGGGGAAGATGATCAGCGCCCTCATCGCCGACCAAATCCCTGATCCTCTTCACACCATGGTGGATGTGAGCCTTGAACATATTACGGAACAGGCATGACGCGTAGCCATGCCGAGAGTTGAGGGATCGACCTTGACCTGTCTTGATTCTTTCATTTCTGCATCTGGAGAAAGCGAGGATAATCTCATGCCTTCGAACCGAACCTCAGACCTGCTGAAAACGGCCATTCGCCTCAGCAGCACAACGTGCATTGTGGCGGTTTGCACCATGACGGGTAACGCCCTTGCGGACACGTACACGCCGACGGTGTTGTGGGACAACGGCGGCGTTGACGGCAACTACAGTTCGTCGGGTTGGGACGTTGGTGAGCCTGGTTCTGGTGATCTGGCGGCGATCAATAATGGCGCTACGGTGACGATT
>JAVKCD010000011.1 GCA_040222855.1 Phycisphaeraceae bacterium
GGGTATCCGGAATGGAGTGTAGGTTGAGGGCTTAGGGCTTACCGGCGTCAAGAAACAGGATCGACCCAGTTCTCTACGCGCAGGCCCTCTACGCGGCAGAAATGCTTCACGTTGTTCGTCACCACCACCGCCCCAGCACTAAGCGCGTGTGCAGCGATCATCGTGTCCTGCGACCCGATAGGAGTCCCGGCCTCTTTGAGTGCGGTGTAGACCTGCGCCCACGCGTCGGCGGCGTAACGATCCCATGGCAGTACGGCATGCAGCGGCGCGAGAAACGCCTGAAGTCGCTGCACGCGTTCAGGCTCTCTGCCCTGGGCGACTACGCCTTGCATGAGTTCGGCATAGGTGATGACCGAAACGACGATCTCGTGGCCCGAGGAAGCCGTCCGTTCCAGCCGTTGCACCACCGACACCGGCGCCTTACGGATGATGTAACTGCTGGTGTCGGTGTCCAGCATGTAGCGCATCATCGTCCCGTTGGATCAGGCTCAATACCGATCGCTGGGCGCTCGGACAGGAAGTCGTCACCCACATCCGGCGTATCCATCAATGCGCTCCAGCTGGGGCGCTTCGGCTCGATGACCAGCCGAGAGCCCACCCGGTAGATGAGCACCTCTTCGGTATCACCCATATCCATCTCCTTCGGTAATCGAACAGCTTGATTGCGGCCGTTGCGGAATAGTCGCGCGGTTCGCGGTGGAGCATCAGGCATGGCGAAGAAGTCCAACCAATCC
>JAVKCD010000012.1 GCA_040222855.1 Phycisphaeraceae bacterium
AGAGTCCGTTTTGGAATTCAGGGATGGGCGTTTCTGCGTAGGAGATTGCCACCCATGGCGACGAGGATCATGGCCTCGGAGACGTCGATGCGGCTCTCGTAGTCGCGTACGAGGCGCCGCCACCGGACCATCCATCCGAAGGTTCGTTCGACGACCCAGCGGCGGGGCAGGACCTTGAAGCCTTTCTGGTCGTCGGACCGTCGGATGACCTTGATGACGAAGTCGAGGTAGGCGGCCTTGTCCATGAGTTTCAGCCGGTCGTAGGCGCCATCGGCGAACAGGTGCTTGACCCAGGGCCAGCGCTTGCGGATGCCGTCCAGGATGATCTGGGCACCGGCGCTGTCGGAGATGTCGGCGGGCGTGAGGTTGACCATCAGCAGCCTGCCGTCGGTGTCCACGGCGATGTGGCGTTTGCGTCCGACAGTCTTCTTGCCGGCGTCATATCCCCTTTGCGCACCTGGAGCCGGGGCCTTCACAGTCTGGCTGTCGATCACTCCCGCCGAGGGGCTGGCCTCGCGTCCAGCCCGCTCGCGATCGACCATCAAGGCCAGATCGTGGATGGTCTGGAACAGGAAGCGGCGCGCCAACTCGCGGAACCACGCGTAGACCGTTTGCCACGCTCCGAAGTGGATCGGCAGCATTCGCCAGCCGCAACCGGAGCGGACCAGGTAGCGCACCGCGTTCAGCACCTCGCGGAACTCGACCTCGCGAGGACGCCCCATGCGACCGGGCTTGGGCATGAGCGGCGCAATCCGCTCCCATTCCTCGTCCGTCAGGTCTGACGGGTAGCGCTTGGTTTTCTTGGCAATCTTGGCCATCCGGCCACGGCTCTGATCGGTCCACATCCACAGCTTGAATCAGATAATCGCCCCCAGCGAAACCCCATTCAACGACTTCCAAAACAGCCTCT
>JAVKCD010000013.1 GCA_040222855.1 Phycisphaeraceae bacterium
GATAGAGGTAAGGAAGACCGGTTGATTCCCGGTCTCCCTCCCCTCCGAACCGTGCGTGCGGTTCTCCCGCACACGGCTCTCCGGTTGGTGGTTTTACCTCTTTGAGGATTGACTGGCGACGCGATGGGCGGTGACCAGCGAGAACAGCCCAGCGGTCGCAAAGAAATCGTTGGGCCAGCGGTGATGATCAAGGCCTCGTCCACGACCCTTGCCACCATGGCGTTTGCGCAGAATCGAACGCAGACGCATCCGAATCCACCCATCCAGGGGCGTGAACGTGGAGCGATGGCTGTGTTGAAAATATTCAAACCAACCCACCAGCGTCTGGTTCACGTCGACGATGATGCATTGTAGGCTATGACCGTTGCTCCGCTTGGTCTTTGCGCGAATCGTGGCTTGAAGTTTCTGCAAGCTCTTCTTCCGCGGCCAGCGATGCTCGCCGTGAAAGTGATAGCCTAGAAACTCAAAACCTTCCGCTTCGGCGTCGACGATGCGGGTCTTCTCCGGGTGCAAGGTCAGGTCGGCGCGTGCCGTCCATTGTTGAACCAAGTTCAAAGCCTGCTCGGCGGTCGCCCGGTCGCGACACAAGATCACGAAATCGTCCGCGTAACGCACCATCTCGAATCCCGCTTGAGCCAGTAGTTGGTCTAGCGGATCGAGGTAGATGTTACTGAGCAACGGCGAGATCACCGCGCCCTGGGGACTGCCTCGGTCAGGAGTCCAGCGATCCATGCCGTCCATCACCCCTTGTTGCAAGAACACGGCAATCAGGTCCAGCACTTTCCGATCGCCGATCTTCGACGAGACGAGTTCCATCAAACGGTCGTGAGGGATCGTGTCGAAGTAGCCTTTCAGATCCGCATCCACCACGTATCGGTAGCCGCGCTTGATCAACGCATCGACGCAACGTAGCGCGTCTTTGCAGCCGCGACCAGGACGAAAGCCGTAACTCCCCTTGGCGAAGTCCCGCTCGAAAATCGGTTCGATCACATTACGCAACGCGGTCTGAACCACCCGGTCACGTACCGTCGGAATGCCCAGCGGCCGCTTCTCCTTCGACCCGAGTTTGTCGATCCAAACCCGGCGAACGTCGTGCGGCTGGTACCTTCCGTTGGCCAACGTCTTCGTCAGACGCTTCAGCCGCGGCACGAGACCTTTGGAAAAATCATCCATTGTGACGCGGTCGACTCCGGCCGCTCCCCGGTTCTGGGCCACTTTCGTGAACGACCAGAACAGGTTCGCTTCTTTGTAAACCTTGTCGATCAAGCTGTGCCAGCGTCCTCCTTTCACTCCCTGTTCGAGAGTCGTCAACATGCGGTCTGTCCAAACGCTCTGTTCGGTCCACGCCCAGCGGGTGCGGACTTCTCCGTCGGGTCTAGTCCGAGGGCGACGCGCCGCTTCGGACACTGCGTCCGGTCTGAGTTCAGATTGCCTGGTCATCGCACATCCACCTTCCTGGACCCCTTTGCTCGACCGGCATTACCCGGCGTCGACGCTCGTATGGGTCCTCTGACTCCTGCCCAGCCGGCTCTTCGGCGGCCCTTGGCCTGGATGGCTGTGGCCACATGAACACCGTCACAGTCACCGGACAGGTCTCCCTGCTTCACGTGTTTGGCCTTCAGAGCATTCCGTCCCCAACCACCTGACCGCCCCTGCCGTCGATTTCACACACAACCCCTCATCGCGACAGGCTTTCTGGACTTCGCCATTCCCTAGCAGGCTCGCCGGTCGGCCCGGCCGAAACGGGTTCGTCATCCTACGGACTGCTCGTTCACCTCCAGTTGCTCTCCACCCCCTTTCACAAGGACGCAGTTACTCTCGGTTACAGGCCGGAGTGTGCATGCCTGGCGAGGACTTCCACCTCGCAAACCAAACACGCCCGCAGGCGCACTA
>JAVKCD010000014.1 GCA_040222855.1 Phycisphaeraceae bacterium
ATGCGGTAGTCGAAGCGTCACCTGGCCGGAGGTAGATCCTCGTGAAATCTGACAACTGCATTGGAATCGCAGGATCCTTGTATACTCCAGACTCAGTCTGCCCAACACCTGATGATAAGCTGCGGGGCGAAGCCCCGTCAGCCTTCATCATCCTGTTGGGCAGCGTACCTCGGCGTTTCGATCGGGGTCCACTGCACTAGGAACCCCCGCGCTGTCGTGCCGGCATTCCGCGCGCCGGGTAGGGCGTCGAACTGGCCATGCATCCTTGCGGCTGGCGGAGTCTGGACGAGCTTGTCCCAACGGAGGAGTCTCTCAAGTTCGTCGTGTCGCTCGCGGTCTTCAGGCAGTGCAGGGTGCGATTCGATTGTCGCGGTACCCGTCGAGTAGGCGTCGTGCCATCGAAGCCAGATAGCCCAATCCTCCATCGCGAGGAGAAAGAGCTCAACGCTCAAAGGGTATAGATTGAACGTGTCGCGCTCGCCGTCGTCGACATCTCTGAAGTCCGACTCAAAGAAGTGAGGCTTGCCGTTGAAGTCGGCGATGCCACGACGTGGGCCATCGTAGTATTCGATAACCGTGTGCACTG
>JAVKCD010000015.1 GCA_040222855.1 Phycisphaeraceae bacterium
TACTACAGCGCTAGGTTTTTGGCCAGCGGCATGGGGTGATGCGGTCGGGATCGATTCCTAGCGAGGCGTAGCGGTTGATTCTTGTTTTCGTGTGGCATGCGCGGGCGGTTGCGTTTCGGCTTTGATGGTGTTTGATCCGGGCGGCGACGCGCTCGAGCATCGTTCGCCTGGCCTCAATGGGCAAGTACCAACTCGTGACGATCGCGTCGGTCGCATCGCGGATCTGCTGGACTGTCCACGCTGGGTTTTTCCCCCCGCTGCTGCTGACACGCTCGCGACAGAAACAAATAGCTGATCGCGGTCAGGATCAGATGACGTTTCAGGCCGAGGTAGCGACGGCCCTCGAAGCAGTCCAAGCCGACTTCCTGTTTTTGATCTTCGAAACATCGTTCCACGCGCCACCGCTGAAAGGCGACCAGCAACAGCGTCGACATCGACGTCCTCTCGCTGGCATTGCTGACGAAGAATTTCAGTTCACCATCGAGAACATTCCGTGCAACCACGAGCCAAAGACGCATGCCCGGCAGATCGTCGCTGCCCTTGAGCGTCACGCGAAGTCGTTTTGCTTCCCAGACAATCGGGCCTTTTTCACTCTCCTTGACGCGGTACTTCTTCCAAGGTTTCGACTTCATCGCCTCGCTGAACCAAAACACGTTCTCGACGCTGCGGGGAGAGCGCTCCCCGCTTTTGACGCGGGGTGTTTTGCGACCACGTCCCCGACCACCTTTGCGATAGCGGTGCTCCGTGACCTGGGGCGTTTTCTCCCAGACCGCGAAGGTCCGTGGCACTTCGAGAACGAACGTTTGACTTCGTCGAGCGAGCCCCTCCAAGAACCCCGGCTTGCCGCCGTATCCTTCGTCCGCCGTGATCCAGGCAAACGCCACGCCTTCGGCGACGCTGCGATCGTACAATTCCAAGGCGATTTGCCACTTGGGCCGGTAAACGATGTCGTCGGGGATGCCCGCGACGCGACAACGTTCACGATCATCGCTCCAGCTTTCCGGCAAGAACAATTCGCCATCGAGCATGCAATGAAAGTCCTCGGTCGCCGCCGCCAAGTGGACCGTCACGATACAGTTTTCCCGCTTGCCAACTTTGCCGCACCATTGTCGCTGGACCCCCGGCGTTTTGTCTCCTTTCTTCACGTCGCTGGTTTCGTCGAGGATGCCGACGGTGTTGGAATCGACGTGTTCATCACGAACGAGATGCAGCAAACGCCGACGCAAACCGTCCTCATCCCAACGATGTTGCGCCAGAAACTCCTGCAGCGTTCGCACCGGCGTTCCCGCCCGCAGAGCAATCGGTTCGACGCTCTTGGCATCCAGATCCGAAAGCTGGCCACGAACATAAGTCGACAGATGGGCCCGCGTATCGCAGCGGGCAAAGCAATCGTCGAAGCAACTCAAGTAAGCCTTCAAACGCGCTTCCAGGCCTTCCAAATCTTGGACGTCCATGTCCGGCCCTCCCGTTGGTCCCCCCGATTGTGAAAACCGCAGTTTCTCCGATCCAGACAAATTGCTACAAGATCAGTTAGCGCTGTAGTA
>JAVKCD010000017.1 GCA_040222855.1 Phycisphaeraceae bacterium
CACGTCCTCGATCGGCATCAGGAACGGCTGGTCGATCGGACGCTCGGGCGTCGGGATGGCCTCGTCGACGGCGGCCATCAGCTCGCGGATCGCCTTCTCGCCGATCTCGGCGTTGCTGTCTTCAAGCGCGGCCAGCGCCGAGCCCTTGACCACCGGAATGTCGTCGCCAGGGAAGTCGTAGGACGACAGAAGCTCGCGCACCTCCATCTCGACCAGTTCGAGCAGTTCCTCGTCGTCGACCTGGTCGACCTTGTTCAGGAACACAACGATCGCCGGAACGCCGACCTGGCGGGCCAGAAGGATGTGCTCGCGCGTCTGCGGCATCGGGCCGTCAGCCGCGTTCACAACCAGGATCGCGCCGTCCATCTGGGCCGCACCGGTGATCATGTTCTTGATGAAGTCGGCGTGGCCGGGGCAGTCAATGTGAGCATAGTGCCGATTCTCGGACTCGTACTCCACGTGACTCACAGCAATGGTCACCGTCTTCGTATCGTCACGAACCGTACCGCCCTTGGCGATATCGGCGTACGACTTGAAGTTGGCAAGCCCCTTGGCAGACTGCACGGCCAGCAACGCACCCGTAAGGGTTGTCTTTCCGTGGTCAATATGCCCAATCGTACCTACGTTGCAGTGCGGCTTTGATCGTTCAAACGTTTCCTTGGCCATGCTTTCTCCCGGCGTCTCTTCCTGACTCTGCGTCTAACGAGCAGGTCTCTAGCTAAATTGTTTCGACAACACACTGACTCTAAAGCTGCTGATGGGACTCGGACCCATGACCTCGTCCTTACCAAGGACGCGCTCTACCAACTGAGCTTCAGCAGCACCGACTGCTTGTCGCTCGACAGGTCGCGGCTTGCTCATAGCCCGCCGTCTCGTCTCCACGACTTTTATCAACAATCCCAACTCACGCGGTGCTGCATATCCATCAGGAAAAAGCGGGTGAAGGGAATCGAACCCTCGTCTTTAGCTTGGAAGGCTATGGCTCTACCATTGAGCTACACCCGCGCTTTGTCTTGCATCGATGGGGCGAGATCCCAAACGCTTTCACCCACTCAGCAAACAAAACCAATCGGAAGCCAGCACGCGGCTACACCAAACCAACAGCCCTCCCCCTTGCTCAGCCAGCGAACCACACTCGCGATCTAACGCGAAAGCCGGCCGACTGAAAAACTTCTACCAAACCTCTTGCCACCAGCCGGCGAACCGCCCCCGCAAGGAGACAAGCAATCACCGATCCGTGATTTTGCACATTCAACCCCAGATAGACAATGCACCCTCGCAAAGAGATCGCCG
>JAVKCD010000018.1:300000-384970 GCA_040222855.1 Phycisphaeraceae bacterium
AGTCCGTGTGGGTAGCTGAAGCGATTGGAGACAGCGTCGCGTTGTCGCTTAGCGATAGCGCGGCGTTGTTCTGGGTTGCTGATGAAGTGCTGGATGCAATCGGTCATCTGCTCAGCAGTGGTGAAGCTGATGGCGTTGAGGTCGGGGATGGCTTCGCGGCCGGGCTTGAGGATGCCGAGGTTCTGGCTGATGCGGCCTGCGGCGACGGGGTCCCACTGCGACGATTCGTCGTAGCAGGCGATGCAGCGGGCGGCGAGGTGTTCGAGTTGGTGGCGGTGATCGGGTGAGATGAGTTGGCGTGCGTGATCGAGGGTTTGCACCTGAGGGTTGGTGTGCTGATCGATAAAGCCCAGGAGTTGGGTGAAGAGCGGGTCGGGTGCGAACGTTCGAGTGAGGTAGAACCCGCCAGCAAAGAGGCCGTCGAGCATGCGTTGGTGGGCGAGTGTGGGGTAGGGTTCGAGTCGGAGGTTGATCGCGGCGGAGCGGGTGAGTTGTTCGAGAGGCTCGCCGTAGCCGATGGAGCCACGGGCGTAGGGAGCGAAGGCGGGGTGGTTTTCCCAGCCTTTTCCGTAGATTTCAAGGTTCAGGCCGAGTTGCCTGGCGGCGTTGATGGCCCAATGGAGGGCCTGTTGTCGGTAGAGGGCGTCGTTGATCGGGAGCCAGAGGAGGTCGCGGAGGATGTGACGGGCCTGGGGCGTGGGCCAGGTGAGGTTCTGGGTGCGGGCCTGCTCGTCGATGAGTTGGGCGAGGGCTCGTGTGGAGTCGATGAGCCCGCC
This sequence comes from Phycisphaeraceae bacterium, assembly GCA_040222855.1. NCBI lineage: Bacteria > Pseudomonadati > Planctomycetota > Phycisphaerae > Phycisphaerales > Phycisphaeraceae > Phycisphaeraceae bacterium. The sequence continues at coordinate 300,777 of JAVKCD010000018.1, forward strand.
TCGGTCGTAGATGTCGAAGAGTTGCTGGGCGACAGTGGTGGCGAGTTGGACGAGGTGGGGTTGGGTGCTGAGCTGGTTGTGGAGTTCTTCGAGGAGTGCGTCCTTGGTGTGTGAGGCGTTGGAGACGTAGAGAAGGTCGGGTCCGTTGGTGGTCCACTCGGTGGGGAGGTCGGGGACTCGGCTGAGTTTGCCAAGATCGATGCACTGACGGTCGGGGTAGTGATGGTGGTTAACGAAGGTGGGTCGGCTGGCGGTGAGCACGAAGTCGCGGGGGCCGATCAAGCGGCCGGCCTGCTGGTTGCAGAGGCTGGCGAGGTGGTCCTGAATCCAGTTGATAAAGGGGATGTTGGCGGGGAAGAGGTCGCCAAACTCGGCGCGGTTGTGGTCGATGAGGAAGACGAGGTCGGGTTTGAAATCGACGATTTCGGAGAGACCGGGGAGGTAGCCGAAGCGTTCGTCATCGGCTTGTTCTTTGTAGAGACGGACTTCGCAGCCGATGTCGTCGAGGGCCTGGGCGACATCACTCATGGCGTGCTGGAGGACGTTGGTGAAGCGTGAGGTGATGGCGAGGATGCGGGGTTTTCGGGGTGGGTTGTCGCCGAGGACTTCGAGGAGGTGGTCATCGGTGAGGGTTTGGGCGTGGGCGTGGGCTTGTTGTTCAAGGAGGTTGATGCGGGTTTCACGATTAGTCGAAATCGTCCGTAAACCAGCCTGGATTGAAGTTGAATCGGAGGAGAGGCAGATGGCTTCCGTGGGGAAAGGTAGGAGCGTGCGTTGTTGAAGCAGTTGTTGAAACTGCTCAACAGACTTATTGCCGAGTAACCAGTGGATGTTGGTTGATGTTAGGGGGCTGGCGTGTGTATGCCAGGCGTGGATCATCAGGACCTGGAGGAGGGTCTCGGGCCGGGTTTCGAGGACGTAGATCGACGAGGCCTGGGTTGGGGTGTCGCCTGGGTCTTGCGAGGCGTGGGTGAGGTGTTCGAGGAGGTGGCCGTCGCCCAGGCCCAGGAGCGCGAGGGCTCGGCGGTCGCTTAGAGCCTGGTTGCAGGCTTCGGGGAGTGATGCGATTTGTTGGGAGGCGCTGGTGTTGACGCCGGTCCAGAGGATGGCGTTCTGACGGGAGGTTTGTTCGATGGTCCGCTCGCCAGCGGTGTTGCGGAGGAGTCGGCAGTTGGTGGTGGCGTGTGTGTTGAAGAGTCGGCGGTAGGCCTTGGGGTGATGCTTGCGGAGGGTTTCGAGGTTGCGGGTGAGGTTGAGGCTGAGGGTATCGGGTTCGGTGGGGTCGATGAGGCGTTCAAGGAGTTGGCTGGCTTCGAGCCAGCGGGCTTTGGCGATGAGCCCTTCGGCGATCTCGCGGAGGAGGGCGTCGTCGATGGGATGAACAGACTCGTTGGCGAGGCGCGCGGCGTCTGTGAACCGACCGCGATCGAGGGCGACACGCAGGGGGTTATGTGTGGCTAGTTGCTCGGTGAACCCGGCGGGCTCTATGGCTCTGGTCATCGACAGACTCCACACGCTTTGGGGCTTATCGGCCCGTGGCTGGAGGCTGCTCGAATCTGCCGGGGCGGGGTCAGCGGTGCCAGAGAGGCTGGAGTTGATCGACTTTTCCACCGAGGGACATCTGCCCGCCGGTGTGGATGAAGACGACGGATTGGCCGGAATTGAGGCGTTTTTCGCGGATATCAGCGATGAGCCCCGCCATGGCTTTGCCGGAGTAAACGGGGTCGAGAAGGATACCTTCGGTCTGGGCGAGGAGCTGGATGGCTTCGAGGCAGGCTTCGGTGGCGATGCCATAGCCGGGACCGACCTGAGAATCGTCACACTGAACATTGTCCATCGCTAGTTCGATGGGTCCGCTGGCTGCAGAGGCGGCGCGGAGGGTGAGGTCGTGGATGAAGCGGCGTTCTTCTTCGGCCTGGCCAGCGGCGAGGACAGCGCGGATGGGCGGTTCGAGTCCGAACCATGTTTTGCCCAGGAGGATGCCAGCGTGGGTTCCGCCTGAGCACGAGGGTGTGTAGACGTAGTCGGGTGTGAGGCTTTGGGACCAGAGCTGGTGCTGGAGTTCGAGGGCAAGGGCAGCGTAGCCGAGACAGCCGGTTTCATCGGACGCGCCAGTGGGGATGATGAAGGGGCATCGGCCATCGGCGGAGAGTTGGTCGGCGATGTCCTGCATCTTGGTTTTGCGCTGTGGGCCGGTGGTGACGTAGTGGCATTGGGCACCGTAGAGCAGGTCGATGAGGAGGTTGCCCTGCGGGATGGCGGGGACGGATTCGGCGTTGAGGGCGAGGTGGCAGGCGAGTCCTGCTGCGCAGGCGGCGGCGGCGGTTTGCCGGCAGTGATTGGAGTGGATGGAGCCTTCGGTGATGAGGTCGGTGGCCCCTTCGGCGAGGGCTTTGCCGAGGGAGTATTCGAGCTTGCGGGTTTTGTTCCCGCCTGTGGCGAGTCCGGTGAGGTCGTCGCGTTTGATCCAAACCGCGGGCCCGCCGAGCGCTTCAGAGAAGCGTCGAGCGGGCACCAGCGGGGTTGGAAGTTGTGCGAGTGAGAAACGAGGGGCGTCGAGCAGGGCCACGGGCAGCTCCTTGATTGGGAGTCCGGAGGCTACGCCGCGCCGCTGCCGACCGTCAACCCCCCCACACTACCACCGGTCGGTCGGGGGGTTCATTGCATCGGATCAGGCTGCGCGATTCCAGAGTCCGAAGAGTTCCTGTTGTTCTTCTTCAGCGTCGATCCAGTCATTGAGGACCAAGCGGGGCATGCCGGCTTTTTCCATGCGCTGACTGACCCATGCGTGACTGTCCGTCGCTGCGGGCTCAATCATTGCTGTGACTGAGGAGGGCTGCGTGAGTGCATCACGGGCGGCGTCGAGAGCTGCTTGTTCCTCCATGGTAGAGGCGACATCACTCAACGCCGGGAAACCGGAGACGCTCTCTGAGCTGGTGTTGAAGCCGAAGTACAACCCAATGTTGGAGAGATCGGCGAGGTTGACAATACCGTCCGCATTAAAGTCACCCTGGGTCCAACTGCTGACCGTTTTACCGAAGTTCGTCCCGATGATCGCGAGGTCGTTGAGGTCAACGCGACCGTCGAGGTTGGCGTCGCCAGCGACTGTACCCAGACGTTGCTCGACGAGGAGATTGAGGTCCATAGAGTCAGTGATGCCATCGGAGTTGACATCACCTGCTGTGGAGTAGAACCCGCTGAGGATATCACCTGCGAGCAGATCAAGGTCGACGACACTGATGATCAGGTCGCCGTTGAGATCGCCGAGCATGGTTTCGGGCGCGTTGATGGCGGCGTGGATTTCATAGCTACCGATGCTGCCGTAGTCGGAGTATCCGGAGACACCATCGCCGGTGCCGACGCCATCAACTACGACGAAGTAGTGGCCGGCCTCGAGGGTGAGATCGAAGTTCGCGTCGAGTGAATCAAGGGGGTTATCGATCGCGATAAGATCGCCCTGCTCGTTATAGATCCTGGCCTCGATGTCGAGATTGGCTTCCTCGCCTAGTGCGTCGATGTTCATCTGGAAGCTGCCGCCGGTGGTGATGAAGCCGAAGATATCAAGGTCGAGCTGGCTGGCGATGACGCCGGAAGCAAAGACATCGCCAGATCCGAGTTGTGTGGCTGCGCTGAAGTCATTGGCGTGGTCATCGACTCGGAAGAAGACGCCTTCACGTCCGCTGCCGATGATATCCACGTCGTATTGAGTCGATCGGTTGGCGTTGTTGTACTCACCGGCGCTCCACTGAGTGACTTGTTTGTAGTAGCTGTTGCCCATGATGGGTGCCCAGTCGCCGTGCCCACTGTAGTATTCATTACCGACCTGGCCATGGTGTCGGAGCCCGAGGGTGTGTCCGACTTCGTGGGAGATGGCTTCTGCGACAAACTTCTCAGCGCCGTTTCCGAGTTGATCTTCGAAGACATAGGCTGGTGTGTCGCTGGTCCAGTTGAAGGAACCGACGAAGGCGACACCTCCTGCGGAGCCCTGGCCAGGGTTGAGATACCAGTCGCTGCTGCTGCCGCCTATGACGACTCGGTTACCCCATTCGTAGGGCAGTTCACCGCCAAGACGGAGCTGATTGGAATCGGGCTCGACCGTCGTGACGTTCACATCGAAGGGTGCGTAGTCTTCGGCGACGCGTGCCCAAATTTGCTCGATGCGATCGAGTTCGGTTTGCGAGAACGTCGTGAGATCATCGTCGATGGAATACGCGGGGGTATCGAATGACGCTCCGCCTGTGAAGCTCCAGTTCCAGCTCGTGCTGGAGGTTGTGTGGCCGTTGAAGTCGAGATAGATGGTCATGGTCGAGCCGGGGAGGCTGCTGAGTTGAGGTACAGAGTCGAGACTGAAGAGGTCGCCTGATCCGCTGGTTGTTCCTGAGCCGCCATCTAGTGAGGCCAGGTATTCAGCGAGGACGTCTTCGGGGACGGCCTGGTCACGATAGATCTCGAGTCCGTTGCCCAGATCGATCAGGTCGTCGCTGTGATTGTGGCCATCGTTGGCATGATGGACTTCATCGGAGGTCCCCATACCTGAGCATCCGCAGCATGCGCAGGCTGGGCCGTGTCCGTCTGAGTCGGCAAAGGATTCCAGGGGCGTTGCTGAGAAGAGCACGCGAGACTCGAGGTTTTCGAGGCCCGCAGGCAAGATGGGCGCATGACGACCGCTGTTAGCACGCATTTCTTTCTCCATGGCGCGGCTCGATGCCGCGCTTCCTCTCGTATGTGCGAACAGGCAGGGATCCACCACCCCATGCCTTCAGTGATAGCTACGAATTCAAATCGCCAGGATCCTAGCGGAACTGGCTAAGAATCAACAGCTTGGGCTTGCCCAAACCGCTCATCCGGACTCAGTTCACGGACAACCTGCCATGCTTCGATCGGGCGTTCGATGCCTTTGGCGTGAATGGGCTCGAGTTGTTCGAGCTCGAAGCGTCCGTCAAGGTGGGCCCAGGTCTTCTTCTCGATGGTGACCTGACCGGGTTTGCAGTTCTGCTCAAGACGGGCGGCCATGTTCACTGGACGCCCGAGGATGGTGTACGCGGCGAAGCGATCGCCACCTAAATAGCCCACAGTGGCGTATCCGGTGCATAAACCGGCACGGATCTTGAGGGTCTTGCGCGACTTGGCGAGTCGATCGGAGATGGCGTCAAATCTTGCCTGGAGCGCCAGAGCTGCCCTGGCTGCCCAGGCTGCCTTGTCTTCCAGGGGCTCGGGTGCGCCAAAATAGGCAAGCACGCCGTCGCCGAGGAACTTGTCGAGGGTTCCGTGGTTTTCGACGAGGATGGCCATGGCTTCTTCGTACCAGACGGTGAGGAACTCGGAGATCTCTTCGGGCTCTGCCGTGTCGCTGAGTGAGGTGAAGCCGGCGATATCGACGAACATGATCGTGATCTCGTGGCGGACAGGAGCTAGCGAGGTTCGCGTGACGCCATGGCGATAGAGTTCTTCAAGAAGGGCTGGCGAGACGAAGCGGCTAAGGATGGTCGAGAGACGCGTGGCCCAGCGGTAGGCTCGGCTGAGCGCCGCGAGCGTGGCGGCCGTGGCCGCGAGGATCACTGAGACGAGGGGAAGGGCGACGGGCAGGTAGTAAGGCGTGGGGCCGACGAAGAGCATCGGGGACGCGAGCAACAGACCGATGATGATGCTCGCGGTCGCCGCGACCGAGAGCCAGGCACTGCGGAGGAGGTAGATGCCCCCCAGCGCCAACCCGAGAAAGATGGTGAGTCCTTCAACGAGCCAGCGCGGCGCAGCGGTGATGATCTGTCCTGTGAGGACGCCATTGATGACGTTGTAGAGCACCATGACGCCCGGGAGTTCAAAGTCGAGCGGGCTGGTGACGAGGTCGTTGGTGTAGGTAGCGGTCTCGCCGATGAGGATGATCTTACCTTGGTAGGTTGATCGGAAGTCTTCAGGGAAGGGGACGACCGATTCCCAGGTGGTGTAGTAGGAGCGGACCTCGGCGTTCTGCAGCCAGTCGGGGATGAAGTTGATGCGGAGTCGTCCGGCTTCGTCGATTGGGAGGCTTCGATCGCCGTCGGCAAGTGGGAGAAGAATCGAGCGACCGGACTGGCGGATGCGTTGGCGCAGCTGGCCCGAGGGGTCGAGTGCGTGGAGGGCGGCGGCGAAGGGGAGCGAGGGGAAGAGTCGGTTGTTGGCGTTGGTGACGAGTGGGGTTCTGCGGACGACGCCGTCGTCTTCGAGGGTGTAGGCGACGTGGCCTCCGCCAACGGCGGCATCGCTGAACTTGGGATTGGGCCGGAGCTTGCCGACACGGAAATAAGGAACAGGCCAGCGATCGGCCAGCTCGGCCTGCGAGCCGACAGCGACCTGATTGATCAGTTGGTTGTCATCGGTGTTGCGGACGGTTGCCTGCTCGCCGGTATCAACGAGCCTGCCTTCAATAGCGAGAAAGCTTGGTACCGAAGCGAGGCCATCCCGGAGGAGCGTGTCGGCCTCGGAAATTTGATTTGGATCGCGAGAGGTGAGGGTGTCGAAGGCAACATCCCAGACCATGGCGGTCACGCCCATCTGGCCGAAGGCTTGCATAAGCCTGCCGTGGGCCATGCGGAGCAGTTCGCGATCGGTGATCTGATCGATAGGGGTGATGACACCCTCGAAATAGTCTTTGTAGTACTCGCCGTCGAGGTCTTCCCACTCTTCGCGGAGGTGCGTGATGAAGTCCTCTTCCCGGTTGTCGAGTGCCAGGAGAATCAGGCGATCATCAACATCGGGCACATGCGATCGCTGCTGGAGGAGGGTGTCGTAGTTGTAGCTCTCCAACGGCGTAAGAAACCGTGGCTCGGCGCGGTGGAGAGCGACGATCAGGATCCCGGCAAGCGCGGCGACGGCGAAGGTGAGCCAGGAACGGCCAGTCTGGATGCGAGCGCGGCGAGGTTTCGGCATGAAAGGGAGTTTACCCTCTCACACCCATCATCCCCGTCGGGGCGTCATCGATGAGGCGATCCACGATCCGCTCGGCGGCGAGTTGGAGCAGGTCGTCAAGGTCATCGGGGGTGATCTGAGGCTCGGAGTTGTCGCGGGTGCGGAGGCGTTTTTTCTGCACCAGAGTCATGTGATTGGAGACATTTTTCTGAAGCTCGTAGACGAGGGTAAGGGTTGCGACAGGCTGGCCCTGGGCGTCCTGGCCGAGGTCGAGGTCCTCGATCATGCCCTGACAGAAGTATTCAAGGCCCTGGGCGATGAGGGATCGGATCTCCTGATCGGAGATCTCCTCACTGACGCCAGACGTGCGCTGCCCGCGGGCGCGGAGGCCTTGCTCGATGTAGAAGGCGAGGCGATCACCCCACTGCTCGGTGAGTTCGCGGAGCAGTTCGTGTTCGTCGAGCCAGCCGTCGCGTTCGGCGAACTCGCCGACGACCCAGAGAGGCTCGGCGACTTCGATGCCCTGGCCCTCGGGGCCTTCTTCGCCGGAGAGCTGTGGAATGTCTTCGGCGAGATCGAGGGGCTGGTCCACGCTGATGTTGCCCGAACCGGAGATGCGGGCGTTGGGGTTGGTGGTGCGGACATCGACACCGCCGGTGGTGTTGAGTTCAGCGGTCTGGAGAACGCCTTCGGGGTCGCCGATGCTGATGGTCGAGTCGGCGTTGATGGTCAACTGACGGGTCGCCATCTGCACGCGCTGGCCGGACCCGCCGACGCTGGTGGCAGTGATGCTGGTTGATCCGGCGCGGATGTCGATTCCGGAGTCGGCGTCATTGATCCCGCCCTGGACGTTGAGGTTCACGCTGCCGGTGCCGGCGTTGAGGTTGAGGCTGCCGAGGTTGCCGGACTGGCTGAGGTTCTGCCCGCCAGCGGTGGTGGTAACGGTCATCGAGTTAACGGCGGTGTTGATCGGGGCACCTGTGCTGCCGACGCTTTGAGCGTTCATCGTGGTGGAAGGGGCGACGATCTGCTGGACCGGCACGCCAGCGGCCTGAGTGATCGAGCCCTGGAAGGCGTTGAGGTTGACGCCTTCGGATGCCTGCATGCGGCCGACCTGGATACCCCCCTGCTGGGCGGTGAAGTCGATATCGCTGTTGGCGGTGACATCGAGGGCGATGATCTCGCCGGTGGATTCGAGGAAGATGTCGCCGGAGGTGGTGTAGATGTACTCGACGGTGAGGCCGCCGACATCCATGAGGCTGACCTTGCCGGGCTGGGTCACCGTGACGTCGAGGTAGGCGACTTCGATATCGAGGGCGTCGTAAGGCGAGTTCTCGATCTCGACGGGGTCACGTCCGATCTCTCCGCCGGAGACCATCTTCAGGCGTCCATCGGTGCGGAGTTTGACGGACATATCATTGGCCATCTCGTCGATCGTCGAGCCGGAATAGAGGGTCAGGTCCATGGCTTTGCCGGCCAAGTCAACGCTACCGATGTGCATGGGCCCAGATTCCATCGAGCCGATGAGCACTTCTGAGGCGCTCTTGATGGTGTTGATCTCGGTTTGGTCGATGTGGAAGCCGTTGGTCGTTTCGGCGTCGGCGGATGACACGGGCATCTCGCCGACGGTCATGGTCTGGCCTTCCCAAGGCATCATGGCGACCGTGCCTTGCCCGGCGTAGATCTGCGACTCGGTGTCGATGTCGAGGTCGTGGGCCTGGAGCATCACGTCGGCGCTGTTGGCCGTGGTGTCGATGACGGCGCTGCCGCTGATGCTGATCGTGCCATCGGAGGTCAGGTAGACGGTGTTGTCGCCGGTGGCCGAGACCAGGGCGTTGACCTGCATGGACCCGAGAGTATCGATATCGACCGTGGAACCGGACCAGGTGCCGGACTGGTGGATGTCGAGGTCGCTGACGAGTCGCAGGGTCTGAGCTGCGGTAAAGGCCAGGGAGAGTTGTCCGTTGCTGCCTGCGGTCTGGAGGTAGGCGTCGCCGGAGGTCGTCGATCCGCTAAGCAAGTCAGCCGTGACAATGACCGGGGCGTCGATCAGACCGATCGACGCGGCCTGGAGGTTCATGGTTGTGCCAGCGGTGAAGAACGAGTCGCGGATGTAGCCCGCCGCCTCAGCGGTGAGGGAGGTGCCCGCCGTCGCGGTCACGCCAACGATGTTCCCGCCACTAATGAGATGGACCTGTTCGTTCCCGTCAAGGATCGAGTCGAGGATGTCCCCACCAGCGGTCAGGGTTGCTCGGGGGACGTTCACGCTGACATTGGAGATCGACCCTGTGGCCGTGAGCACGGCGGCCTTGGTGGTGGAATCGAAGCTGAATCCGGAAATGTCGCCTGTAACGGAGAGCTGTCCCTCGCCGCCGTTCTGATTCACACCATTGAAGTTGAACTGCGAGACCTGGGTCTGGAGCGGGGTAACGATGTTCGTGGCCGACACGGTCGCGACATTGCCGATCAGGTCGAGTTCGATATCGAGGTCAAGGATTTCGCCAGCGTTTTCGAAGGTGATGTCGGAGTCGCCCGCGTCGAGGAGGAGTGAAGTCACCGAGCGACCGTTGCTGATGTAGACCCCGCCGGTGGTGGTGACCGCCTCGATCGCTGAAAGGTCGGTGGCAATCGGGTTGGTGGCTGTACCGATGCCGGTCTGGGCGACGATGCGCACGGCCCCGCCTCCGCCGATGTTCAGCAGCGAACCAGACGGGTCGGTCATCACATCCTGACCGGTGGTGAGAACAAGGAGCGTGCCCTCATCGGCGAAAATGTGTCCGAGGCTGATCCGCCAGCTCTCGCTGTCGCCAATATGGAGTTCGGCCGCGTCGATCTGAGTGAGGAGTGAATCGTTGAGATTCAGTCCGCTGCCGGGCAGGATGTTGTTGATCGCGATCTCGGTACCGGCGAAGGGCAGAAGTTCGACGACGCCGGCCGTGATGGAACTACCGAGCGTTGCCGCGTCCGCTTCCAGCAAGGCGGTGATGTAATCGATGCTGTTGGACTGGATGCGGATCAGGTCGGTCGACTCAGAACCGATCGAGCCATCGAGAAACAGAGTAAAGCTCCCGGTCGTGAAGTCGATGCTCTCGGCGACCACATCGCCGAAGACCTGAATGAAGTTCTCGGCACTGAGTGACAGGCTCTGGCCGGCGGCGTCAAGCCCGCCCCCCGGCGTGATGATGATGCTCTCGCCAAGGACACTGGACGGGCCCGTTCCTGTGAGCGTGATGGCGTTGCTGATGGTGATCAGCGGTGCGTTGAAGCTGTGTCGCGTGAGTTCGAGCGAAGCTGCGCTGATACTCTCGTTGACATTGATGAGCTGGGTCGCCTGGACCCGGAGCGTACCGTCGCCAAGATCGATCGAGGATGGTGTATCGAGGAAGTTGATCTGCTGACCGACCAGCAGCAGGTCGGTGCCCGCAGCGAGCCCCAGCGACCCATCGGTGATCGTGCCGACGGTGATGTTCTGATCGAACTGGACTGTTTCCAGAGTACCGGCCCGGACGGCACCCAGAGCATCGAGACCGAAGACAGTCGAGGGTGATCCGACGGTGGCGTTGTCACCCAAGACCAGGTGACGGGGGGCCTCGTTGTTATCGAAGAGAACGACAAAGCCGTCGCCTGCATCAACCAGGGCACCGGGCGCGATGTTGTAAGCGTTGGCCCCGAGGACGATTTCAGTTCCGCCAGCGCTCAGGACACCCGCATTGGTCATCGTCAGCGTTGGGGTCTGGAGATTGATGGACCCGTTGATGCTGCTGACCGCTTGCCGGACAGTTAGGGTTCCGCCTGCATCGAGCCAGATGTCACTTTCACCGGTCATCATCGCCCTGATATCGAGGGCGGTGTCTGAGTTGATGTCGATGACGCCCGAGGAGCTGATCGCCCTGCGGATCGTGGCACCCTCGACGTTCAGCACGACATCACCGGCGGTGATGGCTGGCGGCCCGGCGAAATCGCTGAAAGTCAACGTGACCTGGCCGTCAGAGGTGGGGCCTAAGGTGTTGATGCTGCCGACAGGGCTTGGCCCAAGGTTCTCTCCCTGAGCCGTGAAGTCCCCACCAGCCGTGGTCACGGCCCCGAAGATGGCCACGACGTCGTTTGCGTTGATGACGACATCCCCGCCAGCGACGGTCAGGGGCTGGCTGAGCTCGAAGTTGGTGGCCGATTCGACCATCAGAGAAGCAGCCTGCGTAGCGGCATCGATCTTGACGCCAGTGCCGGTGGTGTTGGTCTGCGAAAGCTCCACATGACCGCTGGCGGTGAATGGCGAAGCGATTCTGATCTGGGCTCCAGCGGTGATGCTGGCATCGCCAGTGATGATCCCGGGGGTACCGACAGTGCTCTGATCGCTCGTGATATCGATGGAACCGTTCCCCGCGCTCGAGATGGTCAAGATGCCGCCTTGGTCTCCATCACGGGCTTCGATCGAGCCGTTGACCGTGACGAGCCCGGCACCGGCTTCGAGGCTGATGTCCTTGCCCTTGACGGTGCCCTGCTGGCGGATGGCCAAGGCGTAGATGTCACCCGCGCCGAGGCGGACCTGACCGCCCTGGGCGTCGAGCGTGCCCTCGTTGATGACACCGGCTTCCTCGCCAAGTAGCCCGCTGGCATCGACCTTGGCGGAGACCACCCCGCCGATGCGCGTGATGTAGACGCTGTCGCCTGCAGCGAGGGTGATCGAACCCTGAGGCGCGATGATGGTGCCGAGGTTCTCGACACGATGACCGAGCAAGCTGACCGCATCGGCCTGGATCATGCCCTGCTGGTTCACAACGCCGGTGAGCTGGGTAAAGCGATCGGTCCCACTGAGGAAGTCGCCATTGCTCATCGCGCCGGCGGCGGCGTGCAACTCGGCGACGTTCACCACCGCCTGATTACCGAAGAAGATGCCCGCGGGGTTGAGGATGTACACCCTGCCGTTGCCGAACAGGTTGCCGTCGATGCGGGTGGGGTCCACGCTGTTGACCCGGTTGAGCACACGCGACTGCGCGTTGGGCTGGATGAACTGCACGGTCTCGTTGGCGGCAATGTTGAACTGGCTGTAGTTGATGATGCTGTTGTTGCTGGCAGTGATCTGTGTGGTCGTGCCCTGCTGGGAGATCGAGACCTCACCCGCCGCGATGTTCTGGACCTGAGGCGCAGCGACAGCGGAGGTGGCTGCGGACCCGGCGAGGACCGCCGCAGCCAGGGTCGGAACCCTGCGGGTGACGTAGTGCCAGAGCAATGCTTCAGAGAGATATGGACGCGCCATGATGCCAGTCCTTCGTGCGGGGGCTAGTAGACCAGGCCAGCCTGGATGTGAAAGCGGTTGCTGCCCGCGGTGTACCCGCCACCTTCGAGGTCTTTGAGGCCGATGCCCCAGTCAATCCGCACCTGTAAAGTTTGCTTCACAGATATCTCTACGCCAACTCCAGTACCAATTAGCAGCTCATCATTCTCAAATCCGAGACGATCCGCGTTATAAGCCTTTCCGGCGTCAAAAAACCCCTTAAATACCAGGTCCCAATCGGGATACCCGTAAACCTGGGGGGCTGAAACACGAAACGGCTGGCCGATCATGGGAAGCTGGGCAGGCACGGCAGACACGGGAAGAAGGCGTGGGACGTGCAGCCGGTACTCGGCGGACCCAAAGATCGCGGTGTCGCCGGTCGCTGCGGATTCCGGATACCCCCGAACCGTATAAAAACCGCCCAAGGTCATCTGCTGCTGGGGAATCAGCCGCTTGTCAAAGGAGTGCTGGCCTTCAAAACGCAAGGCGATCTCATGGGCCAGCGTGGAGGTCTCGGGGGTGGTTGGGTCTTCCCAGGCCGCACGGTCGAACAGCGGTTCGAGGTAGAAGCTGAAAAAACCGCTCCAGCGGAGAATCTCGAACTCCGCATCGGCGCCCGCACGCCCGAGGTCGCTGACGTTGTCGGTGGTGGCGGTGGTCGCGTTCCAGAGCAGGCTGACCTGCCCGAAGAGTGATTCGGTCTGGCGCGCCCGCTGGGCTCGGACGCCGATCTCAGGAAGGATAAAGACCTCCTCACCCTTGAGTGTTGACACACCCGTGACGTTCTCGGTTTGCAGGTACTGCGGGCTGAGCCCGGCGAAGGCGTCGATGAAAAAGTCACCATCCTGATAGACCTGCCGTGATACCTCGCCAGCGAGAATGACGCTCTCGCCGGAGAAGTTCGAGGCAAGCACACCGACCTCCGAAGCGTCGTACTGGCTGTAGGTCGCCGAGAGCCGGTAACGCCAGAGCCCGCCACGCTCAAACGGCGCTTCGTACATCACGCTGCCGGTGTGGCTCTGATCGAACGCCGTGGTCGAGTAGCTCAGCGAGAGCACATCATCACGCCCGGTGAGTTGGGTGTTGGTGTACCCAAAGGTCTCGCGCCAGTCGCGGGTCTGAGGCGTTCCGTTGTTGGTGATCTGTGCGTACACCCGCCAGGGCTTGCTCTCTGAGATGAGGTATTCAAGTTCGACGCCGGGCTCGCCCTCTTCGTCTTCGATCGCGGCGACCGCAACGTCGATCCGTCGGCCGGGCACTCTGTTGAGTCGGAAAGCGTAATCCTCGATCTGTCGGAGCCAGAGCAGGTCATCGCGGGGTCCTGTTCCGTCCCACGGTCGGACCGGCGCTCGCTCGGGAATCCAGTCCTGCCGAGGCAGTTGCTCCTGCCGGTTTTCGCCGGAGTCATCGGTTGTGATCGTCAGCGTCGAAGACACCACGCTGGTGTTGACCACCATGGTCAAACCGTCATCGCCCGATAGCCGGAGATCCTCGCCAAAGACATCGATCTGCTCGGGATCGGGCGCGACGTAGACGCCAACCAGGCCAATATCGTTGAGCGTCTGAGCGATCGACCGGCTGATCATGAGGATCGCGGAAGCGTGAAACGATCGCGTGCCCTTCTCGCCGATGGAACCGAGCCGGAAAACTTCCACCGGCCCATCGGGACGCTCGGCGATATAGCCGGTGTCGGTCGGCGTCAGGCGCACCATCGCGTCCATGACTGGATCAAGCAAGGGGTGTCGGGGGTGGTCTTCGGCGTAACGCAACTGAAGCAAGCCAAGCGGAAAAACCGGGCCGTCCGCAGGCGAGGCGGCGACCTTAACCGGATCAGCCGTTACTTCATCCCCTTGCTGAGCGATCGCAGGAACCGCCAAGCAAAACACGATTAACCCCACCATGAGGCGCATCAACCAGTCCCTTCGATTCACAGCACGCCCCTTGCGGCAGGACCCAAAAACCAAGCGATTCAGACCCGCGGTGTCGGCCACAACACCGCTAGCCAAACGGGCTTACATCATATCAAGCCTCTGGCCTAGCCAACAGATGATCCCGAAAGACCCAGCAATTTTCGCACGCCAGCGCCACCGCCTGTCTGAACTCGCTTGGCCAACTCTGACTCCGAAGGGAAAACCTCGACGGCCAGCGGGATTTCTGGCAGGTCGGGGGTGTGCGCAGCGATCTTGGACCAATCAAGAGAGCCTTCTCCCGGCCACTGGTGGTTGTCGAGAGAGCCCCGGTTGTCGTGAACGTGCATGGCAGAGATCCCGCCGGACATCATCAGGGTGATCTGCTGACCGGGATCATCCGCCATGTTGGCGTGTCCGGTGTCGAGGATGAGCCCGAACCACTCGCTCTGAACCTCTTGCAGCACATCAAGCAGGTCACCGGCGTGCCCGCCTAAGGGATAACTCGGCGGGAGATTCTCAAGCAGAAAACGCACGCCAAGATCACGGGCGGAGTCCTCGAGATCACCCAGAAAGTCGATCAGCCGCTTCTGCCGCTCGAGTGAGCCTGTCACGGTCCCGCCAGCCGAGGGGTGCAGAACCACAAAAGCTCCGCCAAGGGCCACGACGTACTCAGCGTCCTCCATCGCGACCTGGCGCGTGAGATCGCGGACGGCACGGTGAGGGGAGGAAGGATCGAGGTGCGACCCGAAGCGGCCGTGCAGCGAATCGATACGCAAGCCAGCGTTCTCGGTTTTGCTACGCAACTCGGAGGCGGGCGGATCGGCCTCTGGATGCCGCTGAACCTGAACCGATCGACACCCCATCTCCTGGTAGAGCGGCAATAAACCCTCGCCCGTGAACTCGCTGTAACCAAACGGCACCACCGCGGAAAGGTAAGCGCCTTCCCCGTTCACGACGCCACCTCGCCATCGGCCCGACGCCTCACCAGCAGCACGGTCATGTCGTCGTTCTGCGGAGCCCCTTCGGCATAAGCTGCTACATCCTCGCGGATCGCAGCGAGCATACCCGGGCAGCCTGTCGAGACCCCGCGTTTGATCGCCGCTTCGGTGCGATCGGTACCGAACTGACGCCCGTTGGTGTGCTGAAACTCGAAGACACCATCGCTGATGACCGCCAGAACATCACCCGGCGCCATCTCGATCGCCGAGCGCGCATCCAGTTCGATCTCTTCGAGGATCCCCAGCGGGAACGTCGTCGCATCGTGCCGGGTGAAGCTCCCGTCAGCCGCGTGGTAGTGGAGAATCGGTGCCTGACCCGGTGCGTGATACCGGACCTCGTGAAGACTCGGGTCCAGGACCGCAAAAAACGCCGTCACAAACCGGCCATCGGGCAGGTCTTCCATCACCTGAGCATTGATTTCCCGGACCAGTGTGTCCATGTTCGCTTCAAGCCGAAGCGCGAGGCGGAGCATGCTCCGGACCTGCGTCACGCTGAGCGCCGGCCCGATGCCGTGACCGGTCGCGTCGCCCAGCAGCAGAGCCACCCGCTGGCGCGGCAGCTCAGCGACATCGTAGACGTCCCCACCGGTCTGCTCTGCGGGCTGACTCCAGCCCAGCAACTCATACCCCTCGGGCTGCGGCACGACCTCCGGGAGCGTCCCCTTCTGGATCAGGCTGGCGATGTCGAGATCGCGCTCGAGTTTCTGGCGAACCAGCCGGTCCTCGATCAGCATGGCCCGCTGGACCGCCGCAGCGCACTGCGTCGAGAGCACGCCAGCCAACTCCTCATCCTGAGCCCCAAAGGGACCGCCGGCTTTATTGAGCACCTGGAGGACGCCAACTGGGACATCGCCATCGCCGATCAGCGGGACCGTCAGCAGCGTATGGGTCCGGTAGTTGGTCGCCTTATCGATGTCCTGATTGAAGCGCGGGTCGCTGTAGCAGTCCGGGACATTCACGATCTCCCGCTCCCGAAGCGAAAACCCTGCGATGCCGTGCTCAACCGAGAACCGGATCTCATCGGCTCCCGTGGCGACTCGGGCGTAGAGCTCACGGGTCGATTCGTCGTACAGGAAGACCGTCGCGCGGTCTGCCCTGAGCACCGCGCAAGCCACGTCCACGACCTTGCGCAGGACGGTATCGAGGTCAATCGGCAGCAGCAGCTGGCGCGTGACGTCCAGAACCTGCCACAAAGGCGACGCTCGCAGACTCGAATCTGGTGAGTGCCCATCAGCCATGGTCACAAGCCATGGTACGGCATCGGCCCCAGCCCGTCGCACGAGCGATCAGTTACAATCCCCCCCAAGCCGGAGTGGCGGAACTGGCAGACGCAGCGGATTCAAAATCCGCCGGTGGCAACACCTTGTGGGTTCGAGTCCCACCTCCGGCATTCAGTTCCCTCCCTGCCCGACGCCGGGCCACCAGGAACAGCATGCCTGGATCGCCTGTCATCCTCCTGACCGCCTTCGAGCCCTCCGGCGACGTTCTGGGTGCGAGCCTCGTCAAAGCCCTGCGCCAACGGCATCCCGATGCTCGCTGCCTGGCCTATGGCGGCCCGCGACTTGCCGCCGCCGGTGCCGAGATCGTCGAGCAGACCACCGACGACCCGGCGATGCTCCTCGATGCCGCTCGGAAAGTGGTCGATCACTCCCGGCGGCTCCAGCGGATCAAGGCGTTCCTCGAAGCCAATCATGTCGATGCGGTCATCCCGATCGACTCGCCCGCAGCGAACTGGTCGGTCTGCCAGGCAACCCGAAAAATCCGACCCGAGGCAAAGATTATCCATCTGGTCGCGCCTCAACTCTGGGCCTGGGGACGCTGGCGGATCCGCAAACTCCGACGACTGACGGATCGAGTGCTCTGCCTGTTGCCCTTCGAGCCCGACTGGTTCCAGGCGCGTGGCGTGCCCGCGACGTATGTCGGCCACCCGCTCTTTGATCGCCTCAGAGACCGAGAACCCGAATCGAACCCGCTGCCCGCTCTGAGTGATCGCGTGGGCAAGCGGCTCGCGCTGCTACCCGGATCACGCTCCTCAGAGGTCATTTTCAACTGGCCGACCATGGCACGCGTCGCCTCGATGCTTCGTGAGCGTCATCCTGACCTGATCGTCGCGATCCCGGCCAGCGACGAACGGCGTGCCGAGCAGATCCGCCAACACCCGGCGACCGCAGAACTCACTGGCCAGTCCGAGATCCTGCTGGATGCCACCCCCGAAGTGCTCGATTGGGCCGACGCCGCCCTCGTGGTCTCCGGCACCGCCACGCTGGAAGCACTCGGCCACAACACGCCAACGGTCGTGCTCTACAACGTCCGTTATCTGACTTGGCTGATCCTCGGGCGGACCATGATGAACACGAGAACCTATGCCTTACCCAACCTGATCTCCGAGTGGATCGGGGAGGGCCGGGTCGTCACCGAGTTCATCCCACACTTCGGTAAACCAGAGCCAGTCGCCGACGCCGTGGACCGGCTTCTATCAGACCCCCAGGCCGTTGCCCAACAACGCTCGCTCTACGCCAAGACCCAAAACGCCTTCGGCGACCAGCGCTTCCGCGATCTCGCCGCCGACGCCGTGCTCGAAACCCTCGCTGAACAAGCCTGAAGCGGGTTTTCTGCCCTCCCCATCACCACAATGCGCGCAAAAAAAGGCGGCCTCGAAAGGCCGCCGGGCATCGTCTGATGAGTCTATCTGTGCATTATCTCCTCGCCGGAACGAGGGTGACCAGGCAGATTCTCGGGCGTAATCAGAGGATCGGGGCGACGGGAGCCGACGCGGATCGACGCCGAGCCTTCTTCTTGGTGGTCCGCTTCTTAGCGACCTTCTTCTTGGCCTTCTTCTTAGCGACCTTCTTCTTAGCCTTCTTCTTGGCTACCTTCTTCTTCGCGGTCTTCTTCTTGGCTACTTTCTTACGGGCGACTTTCTTCTTGGCCTTCTTCTTAGCAGTCCGCTTCTTCGCGGTCTTCTTCTTGGCGACCTTCTTCTTAGCTGCCCGCTTCTTGGTGGTCCGCTTCTTCGCGGCCTTCTTCACGACGCGCTTCGTAACCTTCTTTTTCGTGACCTTTTTCTTGGCCTTCTTTTTCGCTGCCTTTTTCTTCGCCATGGCTGATTTCCTTTCGTGCGGCTTCAAGACGATGCCGTTGCCAGTTCTTTCGTTCACACCCACGCGGTGCGAACACGCTTCAAACATCGGCCGCGATCACACAAACGCTTGAGCAATCCGTGTCGCGGCATGAAAAAAAATGATCAATCGTCCTCTCGATGAGCTGCATCAGTTGGCTTCAACCAGCTCAACCCGGCTCTGCTCAACCACTTTCTCCTGCACATGAGAAGGCATCGGGTCGTAGTGACTCATCGACATCGTGAAACTGCCCTGGCCCCCGGTCATGCTTCGCAGTTCACTCTGATAGCTGATGACTTCGGCCAATGGGACGGTCGCTGTGATGCGCATCAGCCCGGAACCCGCCATATCGGTCGCCGCAACACGCCCCCGCTTGCCCGAAAGATCACTCGTCACATCACCCATGTACTGCTCGGGCACCGTGACCTCGATCTCCACCAAGGGCTCGAGCAGAACCGGACCCGCTTTCGAGATCGCATCGGCAAAGGCTCGTTTCCCCGCCGTGATGAACGCGACTTCCTTTGAATCTACGGCGTGATGCTTGCCGTCATAAACACTGACCTTCATATCCTGCATCGGATAACCGGCAACAACCCCCTCGCTGAGCGCCTGCCTGATGCCCTTCTCGATCGCGGGCAGGAACTGATGGGGGATCGATCCGCCAAACGTCTCGTTGACGAACTCAAAGCCCGCCCCGCGATCAAGCGGTTCGACGCGCAAATACACCTCGCCGAACTGGCCGGCCCCGCCCGTCTGCTTCTTGTGCCGGTGATGCCCCTCGGCCTTGGTGCTGATGGTCTCCCGATACGCCACCCGCGGGACTTTCGTGTCCACCTCAACGTGGTACCGGTTCTTGAGCTCTTCAAGAACCACACGCAACTGCAGGTCGCCCAGCCCGTGGATCACGGTCTCGTGCGTGGTGGCATCCCGTGTGACCGTAAAAGTCGGGTCCTCCTCCTGGAGCTTGACCAACGCGTCAGCGATCTTCTGCTCGTCACCACGCTTCTTCGGGCTCACCGCCAGACTGGTCAGCGGCTCGGGGAAACGCAGCGGGCGCAGGCGAATCCGATCCTCATCGCGCGAGTCATGCAACACCGCATCGAAATGGATGTCCTCGACCTTCGCCACAGCGACCAGGTCGCCGGGGATCGCCTCATCGATCTCGACATGCTTGCTCCCCTGCACCCTCAGCAGGTGAGCGACCTTAAACGGCTTCTTACTCTCACCAGACTTCGAGTCGCCGATGAACAACTGGCTACGCGACGTCACGGTTCCCTGATGGACCCTGAACATGCAGATCTTGCCGACGAAAGAATCAATCCGCACCTGAAAAACGTGCGCTAGCACATGCTTGGATGGATCAGGGTCAGCGTGGACCTCATGCTCGGTGTCGCCACCCCGGATAAACGGCCTGGGATTGCCCTCCGCAGGGCTCGGGGCCAGTTTCTCGATGACCTCGACCAGTTGCTTAACGCCCACCGGGTTCTCGTGATCCTCATGCGGACGCGCCGCAACAAAGCAGACCGGGATCAGATGCCCTTCGCGGAGCGCTTCCTCGAAAGCCTCGTGCAACTGCTCGGGCTTCACATGCCCCTGCTCGAGATAGATCGCCATCAGGTCTTCGTCGATCTCCACCACCTGATCGATGATCGCCGTGTGAGCCTCAGACACCGATCCAAAATCGCTCTCGCCCTCGGTGTTGAAGAAGCAGTCGATGACCGCCTTACCGCTTTGAGATGGCAGGTTCACCGGCAGGCACTGCTTGCCAAACATCGCCCGAAGCTGCTCAAGCAGCTGCGGTAGGTTCGCTGCTGGGGCATCAATCTTGTTGACGATGATCATCCGGCAGAGCTTGCGCTCCTCCGCCATCGCCATCAGCCGTCGGGACAATGACCCCACACCCTCGGCCGCATCAACGACCAGCGCTGCCGTGTCCGCGGCAGGAAACGCACTGATCGCTTGCCCCATGAAGTCCGGTGAACCGGGCGTATCGATCAGATTCAGGTGCACGCCGTGATGATCCGCAGACACCAGCGTCGCAAACAAGCTATGCCCGTGAGCCTTCTCTTCATCCGTAAAATCACTGGCCGTATTGCCGTCCTGAACCGTCCCGGCACGACCGATCGCACCCGCAGAAAAGAGAATCGCCTCGGCAAGCGTGGTCTTGCCCGAGCCCTGTTGCCCCAGCAACACAAGGTTCCTGATGTCCGCTGTCGTGTAGGCGCTCATGCCCAACTCCTGATGTCATCGATTCAAAACGACATGATCATCAACGATCGACACAAAAAAAAATGATCGTTAAAGAATGAGTCTAGAGAGAGTGCGCCGCGAACGCTAGGGGTTATTGCACTGCGCACGCGAAAAAAATTCATCGCCGCGCAACGGCCTCAACCGCGTCGAAGGCTGTAGCGCACGATGCACACCAGCGCGATCACGCCATCCCACCACCCGATCTTCTTCCCAGCGCTGTACGAACGCGCGTCGTACGACACCGGGATTTCCACCACACGCACCCCCAGCTTCGCCAGCTTCGCCGTGATCTCGGGCTCAAAACCAAACCGATCTTCCTCGATGTCGATCGCCTTGAGCACCGACGTGCGAAACAGCTTGTAGCACGTCTCCATGTCCGTCAGACCAAGCCCAGTCAAGCAATTCGACGCCCACGTCAGCGTCCGATTGCCCATCGCGTGCCACCAGCCAAAAAATCCCGCGCCACCACCGGCCAGAAAACGAGACCCGTACACCACGTCCGCGCGACCTTCGAGAATCGGCTCAAGCAACCGCGCGTACTCGCTGGGGTCGTACTCTAGGTCCGCATCCTGAATGATCACGAAGTCGCCGGTCACCCGCGACAACCCCGTCCGGATCGCCGCCCCCTTGCCTCGGTTCACCGGATGACGATGCACCACACACCAACCCCGTGCCTCCAGATCATCGAGCACGCGCACCGAAAAATCCCCCGAGGCATCGTCCACCGCGATCACTTCACGCTCGACCTCCCCCAACTCAACCGCCCAGACGCGCGCGATCAACTCGCGCACCGTCTCCTCCTCATTGAACACCGGAATGATCACGCTCAGCTTGGGCAACGATCCCTACCTCTCGACGGACCCCAGCCGATCATCCCCGCCCCGCCGCCCCCGTCAACCGGTCCACCACCCGTCGCCACCCTCCATCCCGCACCCCCGCCGATCTGCCATTCCGACACCCCCGCCCTGCCCCCGCCACCTCACCCGGCAGACCTATCCTTATTAAGTGTGCCCCACACCAACCCTTGATATCACTCAAACTCATAAAAAATAAGCACTTACAATCCGACCGCCCCGCCGCTCGACTGGCACCGCCCTTGCATCCAGTCCCCCATGCTCGGTCCCCAGCCACAACACGGCCGCTTCAACGTCCTCCTCGCCGAAGATCCCCAACGGGTTGACGCCGACTGGGCCACCCCCCTCGGCCAACTCCTCGAACCCCAGGGCTTCGCGCCCTTCCATGCCAACTCCGGCCGCGACGCCCTCGACCTCGCCAACCAGCACCCCTTCCACGCCGCCCTCATCGACCTCGCCACCCCCCGCGAACCAGGTAAAAGACCCACAGGCGGAGCAGCCTCTCCCGAATCAGGCGGGCTCTGGCTCCTGGAAGTCCTCCACCGCATGCCCGAACCCCCACCCATCGTCGTCGTCAACAACCAGCGACTCGATGGCCCCGCATTCCAACGATACGTCGCCGCCGCCCTCCAGCTCGGCGCCTTCTCGGTCGTCAACTTCCCCATCCGCATCGAAACGCTCCTCGGCGTCATCCGCCGACTCGTCGATCGCCGCTACCAGGGCAACTGGCCCACCGAGAACAACAACTGACTTCAACCAACGTTTTTTCAATCCCAACAAGCACCCTTTTTCAATCGGAGAGTCCACATGAAAGTCCGTCCCCTAGGTGACAAGATCCTCGTCCAGCGCGTCGAAGCCGAAGAGAAGACCGCCTCCGGCATCTTCCTCCCCGAATCCGCCAAAGAAAAGCCCCAGCAGGCCAAAGTCATCCGCGTCGGCCCCGGCAAGGTCCTCGACAACGGCGACCGCTCCACCTTCCAGGTCAAAGAAGGCGACACCATCCTCCTCTCCAAATGGGGCGGAACCGAAATCAAGATCGACGGCGATGACTACCTCGTCATGGACGAGTCCGAAGTCCTTGCCATCGTCGAGTGAGCCCAAAACTAACGACCCGTTCGTGATACGAGCCCCGTGGCGCAAGCCCGGGGTGCACAAAACAGAAACCAACCTTAAGGAGCAACCATCATGGCTGCCAAGTCAATCAAGTTCGATAACGATGCCCGCGAGGCCATCCGTCGCGGCGTCGCCAAGCTCGCCCGCGCCGTCAAAGTCACCCTCGGCCCCTCAGGCCGCGTCGTGATCCTCGAAAAATCCTTCGGCTCACCCACCGTCACCAAGGACGGCGTCACCGTCGCCAAGGAAATCACCATCGAAGACCCCATCGAAAACATCGGGGCACAGATGGTCAAGGAAGTCGCATCCAAGGCCTCCAAGGACGCTGGCGACGGAACCACCACCGCCACCGTCTACGCCGAGTCCATCTTCACCGAAGGACTCAAGAACATCACCGCCGGCGCCAACGCCAACCAGATCAAGCGCGGCGTCGACAAGGCCGTCGCCGCCATCGTCGCCGAACTCGCCAAGGCCTCCAAGAAGGTCACCTCCTCAGAGGAGATCGCTCAGGTCGGCACCTGCTCGGCCAACCAGGACGCCAACATCGGCAAGATCATCGCCGAGGCCATGGACAAGGTCGGCAAGGACGGCGTGATCACCGTCGAAGAAGGCTCCTCACTCGAAACCACCGTCGACCTCGTCGAAGGCATGCAGTTCGATAAGGGCTACCTCAGCCCCCACTTCGTCACCGACCAGGCCCGCATGGAAGCCGGCCTCGAAGACGCCTACGTCCTCATCCACGAGAAGAAAATCTCCTCGGCCAAGGACCTCGTCCCCATCCTCGGCAAGGTCGCCGAGTCCGGCAAGGCCCTGCTCATCGTCGCCGAAGACATCGACGGCGAAGCCCTCGCCACCCTCGTCGTCAACAAACTCCGCGGCATCCTCAAGGTCGTCGCCGTCAAGGCCCCAGGCTTTGGCGACCGCCGCAAGGCCATGCTCGAAGACCTCGCCGTCCTCACAGGCGGCAAGGCCGTCATGGAAGAGCTCGGCATGGAACTCGAAAAACTCGAGCTCGCCGACCTCGGCCGCGCCAAGAAGATCGTCATCGATAAGGACAACACCACCATCATCGAAGGCGCCGGCAAAGGCTCCGACATCAAGGGCCGCATCGAGAACATCAAGCGCCAGATCGAGAACACCACCTCCGACTACGACGCCGAGAGACTCCAGGAACGCCTCGCCAAGCTCGCCGGCGGAGTCGCCCAGGTCAACGTCGGCGCCGCGACCGAGTCCGAGATGAAAGAGAAGAAGGCCCGCGTCGAAGACGCCCTCCACGCCTGCCGAGCCGCCGTCGAAGAAGGCGTCCTCCCAGGCGGCGGATCCGCCATCCTCCGTGCCCGCAAGGCCCTCGACAAGATCGAAGGTCTCGTCGGCGACGAAAAGGTCGGCGTCGAAATCATCCGTCGCGCCGTCGCCGCACCCATCAAGCAGATCGCCCAGAACGCCGGCTACGACGGCTCGGTCGTCTGCAAGAACGTCGAAGACGCCAAGGGCAAGAACGACGGCTTCAACGCCATCACCGGCGAATACACCGACCTCATCGCCGCCGGCGTCCTCGTCCCCGCCAAGGTCGAACGCGTCGCCCTCCAAAACGCCGCCTCCATCGCCGGCCTCCTCCTCACCACCGATGCCGTCATCACCGAAATCAAAGAAAAGAAGAAAGCCCACGCCGGCGGCGGCATGGACGATATGGATATGGATTACTAAAACATGCTTCCATCTTCCGGGACGACAACCTAAAATCACACGAGGCGGGACCCCGAGAGGGGTCCCGTTTCTCATTAGGAATGAGCAATGAAAAACTCGCTACCACATGGCCTTGGCCGGACATGTATAGTTCTGGGTGCAGGAGCAACCAGAGGATCATCGCTTGCTAAAGGTGGCGCATTTCCGCTACCCCCTCTTGACAGTGATTTCTTCACTCAAATACAGCGCATCAAAAACAGAAAATACCATATTTACATTAGTCGACTATTGAAGTACTGCTTTCTAGAGTTTGGGCCATCTTGGGAACTAAGTATGGAAGGATTTTTTAATCACCTTTGGTACTCAAAGACTTTTCTTGGGCGACGAAAGATCTGGATCGGGGATCGACGCAAGAGATCTGGGCCGCTTCCCGAAACTAGAAGTCGTAAATACAAATACGTTGATGATGTATTTAGACAAGTCTTTCTTGGCGTACTAGAAGAATCACTTTTTGGGGAACACTCGGGGAATGTTTTTGATCAATCATGTATTTATCACAACGCTTTAGCAAGAAGCTTAGATCCGGATGATTCCATTATCAGCTTCAACTACGACTGCGTAGCTGACGTTAGCTTAGCGAACTATTGTCAAAGATGGAATCCACAAAAATCATATGGTTTTCAGCCATACGAAGACGAGAATGTGGATTATTGGAGACGCAGAGGCACTAGAAACCTTTCAAGTCTTGTAAAACTTTATAAGTTGCATGGGTCAGTTAATTGGCAGCAAAAAGGCCAGTCTATTCGATTAACACAAAAACCGTATACTCGGATGAATTCTGACCGCGACTTCTTTATTGTACCGCCCGTGTTATCTAAAGAACTATGGATGAGTGATGAGCTGGAAAGCGTTTGGGGGCATGCAGCATCTTCTCTAGATAATGCCGCTTCTATAATTATCATAGGCTATTCTCTCCCAGAAGCAGATGCGTTAGCTACAGAGCTATTTCGCACACGTTCAAGGCGTGTCAACCGCCAAGATATTAAAAAACCCTCGCTGCGGTATTTAATTAGTGTAGATCCTATCAAAGCTATTAGAAAAAAGCATCGAGATATATTTCGATCTTCTCTATCCCAGCAAACACGCATACTTTCTTTTGATACATTGGAGGAGTTTTCTAAGTATCTTTTCAGTAAAGATCAGCAATTCCTGAATGATCTTGATCCGCCAACTAATTATTTAAAGATAACATGACGTCACCCTCCCCCTTCTTCAACCGCATCGCCCACAAGTACGACGCCTCCGTCAAAAAAGGCCCCAACTACGCCGCACGCATCCAGCGCTGCGCCCAGTGGCTCGGCCCCCACGCCAACGTCCTCGACGCCGGCTGCGCCTCCGCACACATCACCCTCGACCTCGCCCCCCACGTCGCCCACATCCACGGCGTCGACATCGCCCAGACCCTCATCCAACTCGCTCAACAACGCGCAGCCCAGCAACGCATCAACAACGCCCGCTTCTCCCGCGCCAGCATCGACGACCCCCAGTTCGACCACCTCGCCGGCACCTTTGACGCCGTGACCTGCTTCTCCCTCCTCCACCTCGTCGACGACCCCGCCGCCACCCTCCGCCGCTTCCACCACCTCCTCAAACCCAACGGACAGCTCATCCTCGAAGCCCCCTGCCTCGCCGACTTCTCCCTTCCCCTCCGCGCCCTGATCATCCCCCTCATGCAGTGGATCGGCAAGGCCCCGCCCCTGGTCTACTTCTCCGTCCCCCAACTCGAACAGATGACCCGCGACGCCGGCTTCGACCTCCTCGAATCCACCATCTACAACCCCAAGTCCAGCCAGCAAGCCCTCCACGCCCGCAAACCCGCCACCCCTTGACCGACTCGGGCCCTTCCTCCGGCGCAGCCGGGTGCCACAGGGTAGTTCGCCGAAGGCGAATACCCTGTGCCGCCACCCTCTCCCAAACCCATCCCTCGAAACCACCGCACCCTGCATAGCCTTGGCGAAGCAGGGCCAGCACACAACCCAAGCGCGACGCGAGCCGCGGACGCAAGACCGCGGGCAACTCAAATACCCCCGGACCAGCAGGCCCGGGGGCACGTCATCACATCACCTTGGATTCCCAAGCGCCATATACGCCGCCTTACCGAAGAACTCGGGCAGCAGCGCCAGCTGCACCCGACGCAGGTCCAGCACGTGCGCCTTGCCGACCGGGTCACGCACCAGCACATAAGGCAGCGCCACCCGGCTGACCCGATACGGATAACCCGAGTTCTGCGCGATCGTGGTCACCCGATGCACCAGGGATTCGCGATCGAATCCCCGCTCAACCTCGATCCAGTCGTCAGGCGTCAGATACTCAGTCACCCGGCTCACCGTGACGTACTGATGCACCGCAACGTCCTCCGGAGCCAACGCCCTGGCGATCGTCAACAACTCATTCTCTTGGATCAGTTCCGTTTCCATAGCCATGCCCCCCTTTCATCACGGGGCCTACCGACCAACACCACGACGCGTCGCCACCAGGCAACACGCCGAACGACCGCGCCACGATGGACGCCACGCCCTCCCCATCAACATGGAACGATGGCAGTCGCCAAACAGGAGGACCCTGCTCAGCCGGCGACGCAGCCCTCCGACCAGACCACGCCCCGCACGCCCGCCAGCGCTCCGAGGTATTCGAGTTGTCCAGTCATCTTCAGGGTCACGCATACGCCTTTCGCTAAGTGCGAACGAAGGAAGATACCGACTCAGAGATCAAGGTCAAGAGTTTTCCCAACAAAACAAAAGAAAAACCGCCCGGCGCTCACCGGGCGGTTACTCAGAAATATCAGTTCGTCTCTCTCACCGTACAGACTGAGGCAACGGAACCACCACCGACTCCGGATCAAGCTTGTTGAAACCGCCACCCAGCACCCCGAGGAACGGCACCAGAATGATGAAACCACCCACAAGGTCCAGAATACCCGTCGTCGAAATCGTCTGACGAACCTGAGCAGTGCCCACTCGATCACCAAGCTTGGCCATGACCACATGCGATGATCGCTTACTTAACTCAACCGCCGCCGTACCGGTTCCCACAACACGATTGTCCACCACAATCTCAGCCCGCGGATCAGACGCCGTGATCTCAATCATCTGCATATCAGAAACAAACAGAGAGCAACCCAGCGATTGCACCAGCAGCGAGGCAGTGATCGCCGAAGTAACGATCCGCGAAGCCCGGGGCTTGATCCTCATCATCGAAGTGTCTCCTTGAGTATGAGCCATGAGGTGCAACCTCCAGACGGCACCCACCGTGATGTTGTATCGCCCCAGCAGAACATCCGCGAATCAATCCCGAAGACCCCGCGCAACATCCCCTCCCCGCCCCCGACTCCCCTCCGTGATCCCCTCGGAGTGACCGCCATGAACTGGACCGCAACCCGACAAACCATGACCTCCGGCATCAACCTCAACGACCCCTTCGCCGACCTCGCCCTCACCGCCGTTCGACTCTATGCAGGATTGAGACTGGCGCTCGGTCCGGGGTGGGACAAGGTCCAGACGCCCTGGGGGTCACCGTGGGTCTACGCCGCGGTCGATCAGCTCGGGTTCCCTCTGCCAGGTTTGTTTGCGTTTGGGGTCGGGTGGATGGAGCTTCTAGGCGGGTTTCTGCTGGCTCTCGGGCTCTTCACCAGACCCGTCGCTGCCCTACTGACGATCCAGTTCGCCGTCGCCGCCTTCGGCCTGCTAACCAACAACCCACTCTTCGAGTTGACCTTAACCCAGTCGATGTTCTGGATGATGCTCACCTTCACCGCCCTGGGCGGCGGCACCCTCTCCCTCGACCACCTCCTCCGACCCGACACCCCCAAACCTCAAATCCACCCCCACACCAACCCGAATCCCAAAACCCATCCGACACCAAGCCCCACCCCAACCCTCCCCAAACCCGCCACCACCTGAACCACCCCGCTCCGGCAAACCCGGATGCCACAGGGTAGTTCGCCGAAGGCGAATACCCTGTGCCGCCACCCTCACCCAAACCCTTCCCTCAAAACCGCCGCACCCTGCATAGCCTTGGCGAAGCCCCGTGCGCACATTCGACCTACGTTTAACAGCGTTTAACACCACCTTGTGCGCTGCAAAAGACCTCTTTCGTGTCGTTTCATGACCCAAAACCGACCGATTCCAACCCGAAATCAGTACCCATGGACCTCGAGGTCCATCCACACCAGCCGATGGTCGGAAGTCTCGACAAGCCCTTCAAGCGGGTGACCCGCAGGCGGCCAGAACACCCCCGACCTCAAGACCCGCATCGTCTTCGACGGTAACACATAGTCAACACGCAAGTTACCGGGACCGCCGAAGTCCGCGGTGTCCTGCGCCGCCGGGCCCTCATGGGTCAGATTCGCCCCGCCCTCACGCTCCGCATCCACCACCGCCCCACGACTGGCAGGAACAGGCTCTGCTCTAACTCTCTGATGATTAAGGATTTGCGCAACAGCTTGATCCGTCGAATCCCCATCAAACGGATCGGCGTTCATATCCCCTAGCAGCACGAAATGGCTCCCGCGAGCAAGCCCGCCCACGCCACCCCGATCGTCAACGATGTAACTCGCTGCCTCACCTCCAGTTAGATAATCCTTCCAAAGCCTGATCTCGTCGTGATTCCGCCGCCCGTTCCGGTCCTCCGGCCCGTCAAACACAGGCGGCGTCGGATGACTCAGCAGCAGGTGAATCGTCCGCCCATCGATCATCACCGGCAGATCAACGTGATTCTTAGACGATAAACGCAGCTTGGACCATACGTTATCGGAATAATAATCCCCCGCTTCCGCCGTGTCCGGGTCGTCAGGCCGCAAACCCCCAGGCATGTCCGCCCACAAAAATCTCTGAAAAGTGCGCATGCGCACAACATCCAACGGATACCGCGACAGCACCACGAACCCGAAATGACCCGGGAACATCCCGAACCCCCACGCGTCTCGGGGCAGCGTGATCGCCCCATCACCATCAAGGTCGATGTCGGCCAGCTCGCCGGTGTTCACCGCGGGGAGGTAGACGTAGGGGTAATCGATGGGCAGCCGACCGTTCTGGGAAACGCCGAGGTATTGGTCTTGGAGAAGTTGGACCGCTTCGCCAGCAGGGTCGTGATCGACTTCCTGCAGCAGCACGATGTCGGGCCGGATGCGTTGGAGGATTTCCGCCGTGCGCCGGGCCGCAGGGTCGCGGCCGGTGGCGAGATCCTCGACGAGTTTTCCTTCGGGGGCGCGGCTCAGGGAGGTGTTGAAGGTGGCGACGCGGAATCGGGCGGGCTCTGCGATGGCGGGGGCGGCGATCAGGGCGGTGATCAGCAGGAGCCCCGTGATCGTTAAGTGTTTATTTTTACTCATGTTGACCACCCATATGGCGTCTTGATCGCCGTCGTGGCCGCCATCGTCGGCGGAGGTCAGGTACCTATATAGTTTACGCGGGACTCGGTGAAACGTTGAGGCGGGAGACCCGGTGATTCCGTGGACGGTTACGGCTCATGGTTTCCTAACCGTAAATGAACGGGATGAGGGTGGATTGAGTTCATGGATGCGGGTATTGTATGACGCTTGTGCGGGTTCGAGAGATGCTCAAGCCCGCCCACCGCTCTTGTGGGAGAGCGCCTGACCGCACGCGGTGTAGCCAGGTTTTTGGTTGAGAGTTCTATCTTGGAGGATTGAGAAGATGCGATTTGCGATGACTTTTGCTGCGGCCTCGTTGGCGATGACCGGTGCTGCTTCGGCGGACCTGATCATCTCGGAAGTGATTGATGCGACGCTTTCGGGTGGCAACCCGAAGTTTGTTGAGATCACCAACACGGGCAGCAGCTCGGTGACGTTCGCTTCGGGCGGCATCATCCTGCAGTCGAACGCCAGCACGGACCTGGACATCGACGTTGATCTGACCGGCGTTGAGATTGCTGCGGGCCAGTCGTATGTGATCCAGTCGTCGGCCAACGGCGGCCAGACGGTGTTCGAGGCGGTTTACGGCTTCGCCGCCGATCTTTACACACCAGCGTTTTTCAGCAACGGCGATGACCGCTACATCCTGAACCTCGACGGCGTTATTGTCGATATCCACGGCGAGATCGACACGGACGGCACGGGCACGGCGTGGGAGTACCTGGATGGTTATGCCTACCGCCTGCCGACGGCGATCACCGGCAATGGTGGCGTTTTTGACATCAGCGAATGGTTCCACTCGGGCGTGAACGGCCTTGAGGACCCCGGTTTTGATGATCAGGTGGAGACGGCGTTGATCCTGTCGCTGACGACCCCTGGCACACATGACTTCGTGCCCGAGCCGGCTTCGGCGGCTCTGCTGGCTCTGGGTGCCTTCGCGCTGACGCGTCGTTCGGCCTGATCGCGTGAGAATGAAGAGACAATGGCGATCTCTTCATAAAACTTGCTATACTGAGTGGTGAGCCTTGACGGGCTCGCCCCTCTTTCCCGGTCGGACCGGGAGCCAACGCGGCTGATCCCCAGGACGATGTCGTCTCTGGCACTCAGTTCGCCGAATGGCAGGGGTAGAACCCGGGCTATGATTTCCTGGACGGTATTCCCCTAGCTGCACGGAGACATGAATTGGACAGCCCCACCTCCCGCCTGACACGCGTTCGCTGTTGTTCTCTGGTTGGTGTTCGTGGTTTTACGTTGATTGAGTTGCTGGTGGTGATTTCGATCATTGCGTTGTTGATCGGGATTCTGTTGCCCGCGTTGGGGGCGGCGCGGGGGACGGCCCGTTCGGCGATATGTCTGGGGAATCTGAGATCGGCGGGGCAGGCGATGTTTATTTACACGGTGGATAACAGTGGCTGGCTGGCGGGGCCGAACACCAGTGGCCAGAGGATGAACGACAACGGTTTTACGGCTTATCGGGAGAGTTCGACCGAGCCAACTCAGAATATGGACTGGGTCTCACCCACGATGGGGTCATCGCTGGGGCTGTCGACGGATCGCTCGCGACGGGTGGAGGACATCTTCAACAACGATTTCCGTTGCCCGAGTAACCAGGAGAACTACACTGGCGACTTTGCTGCGGGTGATCTGGATATTGAGGCGACGGCTACGCTGGTCTCGAGTTATTCCTCCCCGCTGGGCTTTCATGCCTGGGGCGAGAACACCAGTGGGAATGTTGTAAAGCTGAGTCAGACAGGGTCTCCGGTTGCACTAGCTGCTTCCTACGCGGCTGGTGCGGGTGGCCAGAGCGGTATCCCCAACTATTCGAGCAAGCTTGATTTTGTAGGCCCGAACAGCGAGAAGGTCTATGCACTGGATGGTGCAAGGTTTCTCAACAGCTCGGGCGAGATGACCTTCAACGGCATCACACGGCAGCTTCAGGGTGGGAACTTCATGGTCGGTGGCCCTGCTTTCGGAGATCCCGGGGGTTCGCCGTACAAGTACGAGAACTTCCAGCAGAATGAGCCGACCGAGTTGAGTCGTCGTTATGCGTTTCGCCATAACGGCCAGTTGAACTCGGTCTTTTTCGATGGTCACGCGGAGTTGCTGACCATGGAGAAGGCGACGACTGTCGATCACTTCCTGCCTTCGGGAGCGGTGATTGTTCAGCGGGGTCAGACCCGAGACCGTCGCAGCCCCGTAATCGCGAACGGTTATGTGATCAAGTGAATCAGTCGGGTTGTAGACCGGTTGACCTAACGAGAATGTTCGACTTTCAATCTCAGGAGAGAAGACAGATGACCACCGCACGTATGCTGCAGACTGCCCTCGTAACCGCCCTGCTGACTGGTGCTGCGCAAGCCGGCACGATCTCCGGGCCTCAGGGTGGGTTCATCGCTGTGGGCGACATTGGAAACGCAACAGCGACCCGTGATGCCGTGACGTTCTATTCGACGATGGACCTGAGCACACCAATCTTTACGGTTGCACTGCCGTTCGAGACAGATACATCCAACTATGAGGACTTTTCTAATCTCACGGTGAACCCGACGACAGGTGATGTGTATGTACTGGCTTTTGATTCGGGCACCTCGGGTAATGTGGTCCCCTCGACAGGGTTCGCGAACAATCAGAATGACACAGAGGGTGATTCGGATCTGTACCGGATCAACTTCGCTGACTTTTACAACGACTGGGCGGCCAATCAGGGCGGTCAGTATGTGACCTACTACACGCAGACGGACGGCTTCTTTGGTGACCCGATCTTCGGTTCGGGGCCGAACCCCGTGTTGGCGAACCCGACGCTGGCGTCTTCGGGTATTCAGAAGATTGGTGAGGTGGCCACGTCGCGTGCGTTTACGCCAGCGATCTTCAACTCGTCGATTGCATTCATTGATGAGAATACGCTGGTCATGCTGGACAACGACTCGCCGACACTGGTTGGTGGTCTGGGTGATGACGGGAACAACTTTGAGGGCGATCATGAGATTCGTGTGCTTAGCCGTGTGGCGACCTCGAACGATCCTTCTCAGCAGGTTACGGCTACGACCAACACGATCAACATTAACGGGGTGGATGTAACCGAGTTTGAGGGCGGCTACGAGGAGGGCACCACTGAGGTGTGGAGTTCTTCGATTGTTGGTCGCGTGCAGGGCGACGGTACTGGCAGCAGCGAACCCACGACGATGTTTGCTTACAACGACCCAATCAGCGGCGTGAAGGGTATCTGGATCGTTGAGGATGATGGCGATGGTGACCAGGTGCGGTTCTTTGATCTGGGCACGAACTCATATCGCCCGTTCACCACAGGTTCGGATTCTTTTATTCTCGATGAGGACCCAACGATTGATCCGCTTTCGAATGACGGGAATGCAGATCGGATCATGGTGAACCCATTGACGGGTGACCTGCTGATCTCGGAGTCTGGCTTCTTTAACAGCCCGCAGGAAGAGCCTTCGGTGATTACGCGAGAGGTTCTCAACTATGACCTTGGTGGCGAGATTCTTTTCGGTGCCTGGGGTATTGAGCAGATCGACGGTGCACAGCCTGGTGACGACGATGGCGTTATCACGGACGGTCGTTATCCGGTTTACGACTTTGTTAATGACATCGTTTACTTCTTCGATCGTGATGATTTCACCAATGGCGGCTCGTTCGATGGCGACTGGTGGGCATTAGACATGACCACTGGACAGACAACCCTAGTGGCCACGGACGCTGGTAACTTCCAGATCTTCAATCAGGGAAGTTATATGGGCTTTTTCCATATTGGCGGTCTTCCTGGTCTTCTCGGCGACTTTGACGGTTCGGGTGATTTGACGATTGCGGACGTGGACCTGCTGGTGGCGGCGATCCTGGGTGGGTCTGTCGATGGCCAGTTCGATCTTGATGGTCTCAACGGTGTTGACTCGGGTGACCTGGCTGAGTGGGTTGAGGTTCTGTTTGGCTCGGCGCTGGGTGATGCGAACCTTGACTTTGAGGTGGACCTGATTGACCTGTCGTTGCTGGCGACGAACTTTGACGGGCCGGGCGGTTATGGCGACGGCGACTTCAACGCTGATGGCTTTGTTGACCTGATCGACCTGTCGCTGCTGGCGACGAACTTTGGTTTTGATGGTACGCCGTTGCCGGAGCCGACAGGTCTGGCGTTGCTGGGTCTGGGCGCTGCGTTGCTGACGCGGCGTTCGGCGTGAGCGGTTGATTGACTGATTTTTCGGGCCCCGTGGGATGAATCCTGCGGGGCCTTTTTTTGGCTTTGGCTGGTGCGTGTGGCATGCTTGTTGTTTGGTATTCCCGCCGGTCTGTTTAGCTTCAGGGAGACTTTATGTCTGTTTCGACTCGCGCTTTGGTGGCGTCTGCTCTTGTGGTTGGTTTGTTTGCTGCTGGCGCTGCGGAGGCGCAGTTGCGGGTGGTGTCGTACAACACGGCAGGGGGACCGCGGACGAATCTGGAGGACGTGCTGGAGGCGATTGGGGATGAGGTTCGCAACGGTTTTGCGAAGCCGATCGATGTGCTGTCGCTGCAGGAGCAATCGACGATGGCGTCGACGACGCAGGCGATCGTGAATCTACTGAATGGAGTGTACGGAGCGGGGACTTATGCGCGGAGTTCGCTGAATGCTGGGAGCACGGGTGCGGGTCGGCCGGGACTGATTTACAACACGACGACGGTGTCGTTGGTGGACGAGGACATTCTGGGGACGACGAGTTTTAGTGGTCCGGCTCGTCAGTTCATGCGTTATCAGTTGCGGCCGGTGGGCTACGGGGTAGAGGCGGATTTTTACGTTTACTCGAATCACTACAAGGCGAGCACCGGGTCGTCGAATGAGGCGCGGCGGCTGGAGGAGACGAATCAGGTGCTGGCGACGGCGGATGCGTTGGGTGAGGGTGCGTCGATCATCTACAGCGGTGATTTCAATCTGTACTCGGCGTTTGAGCCGGGGTATGCGGCGTATCTGCTGCATGACGGGCCGGGTCAGGCGTTTGATCCGGTTGATCGTCGCGGGGCGTGGAGCAACAACAACAACTTCAGGGATGTGCACACGCAGGCACCTTCAACGAGCCCGCCTGGAGGGTTGGTTGGTGGTGGGATGGACGACCGGTTTGATTTTCAGTTGGTGACGGGGGAGTTGATGGATGATGAGGGGCTGGCGTATATCCCTGGCTCATACCATGCGTTTGGGAACAATGGCACACATACGTTGAATCAGTCGATCACGACGGGGACGGGGGCGTCGCCAGCGATCCTGACGCTGCTCACTCAGGTGTCGGATCACCTGCCTGTGGTGGCGGACTATCAGCTGCCAGCGCGAGCGGGATTTGAGGTGACGTTAAGTTCTGTGCGGGCGGTGGTAGGCGGTGTGGTGGATGTGGATGTTGATGTGATGAACACGGCACCGGTGGTGGCGGCGATCGGGGCCGATGAGCTGGACTACGAGGTGGCTCTGTTAAACACGAGTGTGAGCGAGGTGTCGGGGAGTGTCTTGGCGTTGGCTGGTGCGACGACCCATGCGATGACAGCGGACACCTCGGTGGCGGGGGTTGTTGGTGTGGGTGGTCTGTTGACGTCGCTGAGTCAGAACACGCCGGATGATGATCTGGTTGCGGTGGAGTCGCTGACGGTCGTGGATGCGGCGCGGCCGTCGTTTGATGAGTTTACGGAGGTGACGGGATTGACGGTTGATCTGGGGGTTGCGGTGGCGGGGTCGTCGATGGTGGAGGTGCCATTGAGTGTGTTTAATCTTGAGGGTACGGCGGGGTTCACGTCGGCGTTGGACCTGGATTCGATTACGCCTAGTGGGAACAGCGTGTTGATGCTGAATCTCTCTACGTTTTCAGGGCTGGCGGCTGGGGACAGTGAGGCGGGGTCGGTGAGCTGGTTTGTGGAGAGCGGCACATCGGGTCAGCGGGCGGCGTCGTTTACTTTGAATCTGTCTGATGAGGACATTGCGGGAGAGACACAGCATCAGTTGACGATTGATGTGGTGGCGACGATTGCTGGTGAGCTTGGAGATTTTGATGGTTCGGGGGTGCTGGATCTGGGTGATGTGGAGTTGTTGATTGAGCGTTTTGGGACGACGGTTCCGGGGTTTGACTTGACGGAGGATTCGGTGGTGGATGGGGAGGACTTCGCGTTGTGGCGTGAGAGTCTTTTTGGGACGGCGGCGGGGGACGCGAATCTGGATCGTCGGGTGGACCTGGTGGACCTGTCGATCCTGGCGTCGAACTTTGGGGGTGCGGGGACTTATGGTCAGGGGGACAACAACGCTGATGGCGTCGTGGACCTGATTGACCTGTCGGGTCTGGCGGCGAACTTTGGTTTTGATGCGTCTGCCCCCGCCCTGGTGCCGGAACCGGCTGGGGTCGTGTTGGTGGGGTTGGGGCTGGTGGGGCTTGGTCGGCGTCGGTAGCGAATTACACACAGCAGGCCTTTGGCGTGCGATGTGCCACCCGGCGATATGGCTGGACTGTTGTGTTTTAGTAGGCGGAGAACATCCCGGCGACGGTGGCGGTGGCGAGGGATGCGAGGAGTCCTGCGGTCATGGCTTTGAGGGCGATCTCGGCGAGGAGGGGCCTTAGTGAGGGTGCGAGGGCGCTGATCCCGCCGATCTGGATGCCGATGGAGCCGAAGTTGGCGAACCCGCAGAGGATGTAGGCGGTCATCATGGCGGAGCGTTCTTCCTGAAATGCGTCTTTGGCCATGAGTGCCTGGAGGTCGAGGTAGGCGACGAACTCGTTGACGGCGACCTTGGTGCCGATGAGCGAGCCGACGAGTTGGCAGTCGGCCCATGAGCTGATGCCGATGATCCATGCGAGAGGTGCGAAGACCCAGCCGAAGAGCATGGAGAGGGAGAGGTATTCGCCGTCGCCGACGGGGATGGTGCTCAGTGGCCAGTTGACGACGTTCACGAGGGCGACAAAGGCGAGGATCATGGCGATGATGTTGAGCCAGAGACGGAGTCCGTCGGTGGCCCCGGTCGCTGCGGCATCGACGAGGTTGGAGCAGGGGCGGTTGAGTTCGAGGGGCATGTGCGCGCCGGTTTTTGGTTCTTCGATCTCGGGCATCATGACTTTGGCGAAGACGAAGGCGGCGGGTGCGGACATGACGGAAGCTGCGAGAAGGTGGGGTCCGAGTTCCGCTCCGAGCATGGAGATGTAGATGGCCATGACAGAGCCTGCGATGGTGGCGAACCCGCCTGTCATGACGGCGAAGAGTTCGGAGCGCGTGAGTCGTTCGAGGTAGGGCTTAATGACGAGGGGTGCTTCGGTCTGTCCGACGAAGACGTTGGCGGCGATGGCCATGGACTCGGCACCGGAGACGCCCAGGAGACGAGAGAGGAGTCTTGCAAGGGCCCAGATGACGACCTGGAGGACGCCAAGGTGGTAGAGCACGGACATGAGGGCTGAGAAGAAGATGACGACGACGAGGCCGCTGGCGGCGAATGCAATGCCGGGTCCGAAGGGGCCTTCCTGATTGGCGAATCCGGAGCCGAAGAGGAGGATCGCGGGTTCTTTGGCTTTGGCGACGAGTTCGACGAAGAAGGCTGAAGCGGCGCGGAAGACGGATTGGCCCATGTTGCTGCCGAGGACTGCCCAGCCCAGGAGGATCTGGAGGATGAGGCCCCAGAGGATGACGCGCCAAGGGAGTTTGGACTTGTGGGAGGAGAGGAGCCATGCCAGCAACACGAGGGCTGCGAGCCCGATGAGTCCGCGGAGGATTTCCATGGGCGGCCATGCTAACGGGGTGTAAGGGATAGTGCTGAGGGGGGTCGGTTTTCGAGGTTTGGCGGGTTGGGCGCGCGGGCTGGGATTGGCTATACTGCTTGGCCAAACTTTAGCCCTAGCCCCCGCACCCCCCCGCACCCCCCTGGGAGATTCGTCATGCAGCTCCAAGAAGCCCTCAACCTTGTTCAGCAGAAGTTCCAGTCGGAGTCCCAGGGTCAGACCTCGGGCGAGGCGGCTGACAAGTACCAGGCGGCGTTTGCTGATTACCCGGTGATGATGGAGGTCGCGACACAGATCTTCGGCCATCAGATCATCGTGCAGAACGCTCAGCAGCAGGTAGCTCGTGCCCAGCAGGCCGCGCAGGCGGCAGGCGGAGTCGTCCCTCAGGCCTGAGATCAAGCTTGAGGGAGCTCAGGCTTCCAGCTTTATTTAGCCCCCCCACCACACACGCGGTGCCCCCGGCAACGGGCGAGCGCCGCGTGTGCTTTTTTGTGTCAGTGAGCGTGGTGATGTTTTTTGTGATCGGCGGCTGCTTTGGCTTTTTGATAGCACTCGTCGCAGATTTCGTGATGAATGAGGGTGCCGTGGAAGTTCATGCGGATGCGGTGCATGTTGCGTGAGAAGTCGCGTTGTCCGCATTCGTAGCAGGCGACCTTCTTGAAGACGAGTGATTTAACACGATCGGCGATGGACATGTCGGGTCCTTTCAGAAGCGTGCCCGAGTGGGCGGGGGCAGAAAAAGACCTGTGATTCTTTATATATCGTACCTCACCGTGGCTGCTGAGCAAGGGGCGATCTGCTGGTTGGGTGCAAAAAGAAGGCGAGGTCATGACCCGCTCGTCATGGCCCCGCCAGGGTTGAGTGTGTGGGCGATAGGGACTCAGGATTCTGAGGGGGGCTGTTCGCCGACGGCGTCACGGATGGCCCCAAGAGCGCGTTTGGCAGAGGCGTCGATGGCGTCGGACCCACGTTTAGCGGCGGTTTTGACGGTGTCGCTTAGGGGGTGGCCATCGAGGAGGCGGAGGCAATGGGCTGCTGTGCGACGGATGAGGTTCTTGCCCACGTTGGTGTTTCGGATGACCTGCTGGGCGGAGCGTTTGGCGATGGCGGCGGCGGCCCGGTCGTTGCCCTGTTCCTGCAAGCGGTTGATGAGCACGATGGCCTTTTTGGCGGTTTCGGCGTTGTGATCGATGGTGCGTTCGGTGAGGTTTTGGATTCTGGTGACGCAGCGTTCGGCCAACTGTTCGGGGGTCGGCTGGATTTCGGGGCGTTCGGGGGTTTCGGGTCGTTCCTGGGCGTTGGCAGGGATTCCGCCAACGAGGAGGACGAGGCCGGTGAGCGCGCAGGACAGCAGGGATGCGTGTTTCATGATTCATGCTCCTAAACGGTGCTTGAGAGTCTTGGGCACCACGCCCGTGTATTGGTCGCACCGTGCGACCCGATTCAGGGAGGACAACGGGGGAGGCGGGAGGCTATTGCAGGGCTGTGGTGAGTTTCTGGGTATCGCGGAAGCGGAGGGTTCCGTGATCGGGTCCGCAGCGTCGGCAGTAGTAGGAGCGGCCGCGCATGGGTTTTCGGTAGCGGGCGTGTTGTTCGGCACATCCGGGGCAGCGAGCCTGCCAGCGTCCTGAGGGCATGTCTGCTTCGCCTCGGACTCGTGGGGGGATGCCGAGGCGGAGACACTGGGCGCGCCAGGCGATGCCGTGGCCTGCTTTGGGTCCGGCGAGGGCGTGGGCGATTTCGTGGAGGAGGGTTTCGCGGATTTCGGGTTCGT
Organism: Phycisphaeraceae bacterium; assembly: GCA_040222855.1. Lineage (NCBI taxonomy): Bacteria > Pseudomonadati > Planctomycetota > Phycisphaerae > Phycisphaerales > Phycisphaeraceae > Phycisphaeraceae bacterium. The sequence goes on from JAVKCD010000018.1 coordinate 339,790, forward strand.
CGTGTCGTTCGACGTAGGGTCGCGAGAGCTCGATGCGTTGGTCGGTGAAGCAGCAGAGTCCAAGGACTCGGTGTCTGCGGTTGAAGGCGAAATCCCAGTGATTCAGGCCGTTTTCGGCCATGAGTTGGATGGCGAGCTGCCTTGCTCGATCGGTTTCCATGTCGCCTCCTGCTGGTGAGCAGGGTACATAAAAAAACCCCGTTGATACCGAGGCACCAACGGGGCGGAGGGGAGAAAGTCTGTTCAACGAGCATCGGATAATCGGACGCTCGCGCTTTAGTACGGGCTTGCCGGCGTTCACTGATCCCTACGGCCGGTCTTGTCTGCTGGTTCACGAATCGGCGCTCATGGGACTTATTGGCCATAGGGGTTTACCCTAATAACCTAGCCAGAGCATGTCTGCAGGCGGTGTTCCCGGGATTGAGATGGGGGTTCTGGTGGCGTCAGGCGTCAGGCTGATGCGCGTAGGTCTTGATCCTGAGCGTACTTATGTGCGAACTCGATGGCATCATCAGCGGGAAGAGGTTTGGCGAAGAAATACCCCTGGCCGAGGTCACATTCGAGGGCCTGGAGGGCTGCGAGTTGTCCGGCTTCCTCGATGCCTTCGGCGACGACCTGGATGCCGAGGGTGTGGGCGAGGGTGACGATGGCCTGGATGACGGCCCCGAGCTGGAGTTTCTCTTCCATGCTCTGGATGAAGGACTTGTCGATTTTGAGAACGTTAAAGGGGTATTGGTGGAGGCAACTGAGTGAGGAGTATCCGGTGCCGAAGTCGTCCATGGCGAGGAGGACGCCCATTTCGCGGAGTTCGCTGAGGGTGCGGAGGACGCGGTCCTGCTGGTCCATGATGACGGACTCGGTGACTTCGAGTTCGAGGGCGGTGGCGGGGAGACGGTGTCGCTGGAGGGTGTCGCGGACGATCTCGGTGAAGCCACCTCGGACGAGCTGACGCTGTGAGACGTTGACGTTCATGCGGAGGGGTCGTCCCTGAGGGAGACCGGCGTCCATCCATGAGCGGAGTCTTCGGCAGGCTTCGTCGAGGACCCAGGCGCCGATGGGCTCGATGAGTCCTGTTTCTTCGGCGAGAGGGATGAATCTGTCGGGCGGGATGAAGCCGTGACCGGGGCAGTTCCAGCGGATGAGGGCTTCGAAGCCGACGACTCGTCGTTCTTCGAGGGATACGAGTGGCTGGAAGGCGAGTTGGAATCCGTTGTTGGCCACGGCGTTTCGGAGTTCACGTTCGTAGACGAGTCGGTTGAGCGCTTCGGTGTGCATGTTGCCGTGGAAGACGACGGCCTGGGCCTTACCTGCTGACTTGGCTTGGTTCATGGCGATGTCGGCATCGCGGAGCATGTGTTCGGAGCTGTCGTAGCTGCCGTCGGAGGTGACGATGCCGATGCTGGCGGTGAGTGACATCTGGTGGCCGCCGACTTCGAGCGGTTCGGAGATGATTCCCTGGAGCCGGCGGGCGACATCGGAGGCGGAGGAGGCGTTATCGAGTCCGTCGAGGAGGATGGCGAACTCATCTCCGCCTAGGCGTGCGCAGAGGTCGATGTTGCGGAGGGTTGAGGGCAGTCGTTCGGCTACTGCTTGGAGGAGGAGGTCTCCGGAATCGGGCCCGAGGCTGTCGTTGACGACTTTGAAGCCATCGACGTCGAGGCAGAGGAGTGCGAACTGGTAGTTAGCAATTCTGCGGGATCGTTGGATGGCCTGGCTGACCTGCTGGAGCAGGAGGGTTCGGCTGGCGAGTCCAGTGAGGCGGTCGCGGGTGGAGACTTCGGCGAGTGATTGCTCGATGCGTTTTTGCTGGTCGATGTCGGCGAGTGTTCCGGCGATGTGGGTGGCTCGGCCGGAGTCGTCACGGACGACGATCCCGCGGATCTCGAACCATCGTGTGGAGCCGTCGGCGGCTTGCATCTTGAGTTCACGGGCGATGCGGCCGTCACCGCCTGACATGGCGACGGTAAGATCGACCTGGAACTGGCTCAGATCGGAGGATGCGATGCGTGAGAACCAGTCCTGTGAGCGTGCGATAGCTTGATCCGTCGGGACCTCGACAAGTTCGCGCCAGCGTGGATCGACTTCGAGGTGGTCGGAGATGAGGTCCCAGTTCCAGAGGCCTTCTCGGGTTGCTTTGGCGGCGAGCTGGAGTCCGGTGTCGCTGGTGTTGGTGCGGTTGTATGTATGGTTGGCGGGCTGGATGAGGGCAAGGGCGACGGCGGCGTCGGCTTCATCGAGATGTGTGCCGCTGCAGGGCAGGAGGGTGATGGTGAGTTGGTGGTCGTGGTCGCGGGAGAGGTCGAGCGTGAGTGGGATGGGTCGTGTGGTGTCGGCGTTCTCGGGTGAGAGCCATGTGATGAAGGCTGCTTGGTCGGACTTATCCAGTGCGTTTTGCAGGAGTGAGCCTGGGTTGGCAAGGTCGCCTAGGAGTCCTCGAGCGGCTGTGTTTGCGGACAGGGTTTCGCCTGCGGTGCCGATGAGGAGTTGGCCGACGTTGGAGCGTTCGAGAGCGTGGAGGACAGCGGCGCCCAGGCGTGGTGCCTCGACTTCGATGGCACGTGGTTGCCCACCTGACTGGCTGGCTTGCGCGCTGTGTTTGGTGTTGTTGTCGCTTGGGCTCATAGGCTCCACCGTGCGGCCGGGTGTGGTCGGATTCTGCGTAGGAATCGGGTGCTCATCCCTGTGAATGTCGTCCAGCCTTACGGACTGCTTGATCGTGACTGAGTGAAGCGGGGCGGATTTGGCGTGAGAGGTGTTACAAACGTCACAGAGTGAGCTATGCAGGGGGATTTTGGGGGATATGATGGGTTATGCGGTTAGCCCATAAGAGTTTGTGGCAACTGGCGATTGTGGTTGTGGTTGGGTTTTGCGCGCCTGGTTCGGGGGTGGTTGGACAGGCGGTTGGCGGGTGGACGCCGGAGTGGGTTTTGAATGCGAACGATCGCTCGCTGAGTTATCGGGGTGTGCGAGGTGATGAGACGCTGTATCCGATCACACTGCACGGGCTGGCGGGGCATGTGACGGCGTCGGGTGATCTGGCGATTGCCCCGGTGTATGACTGGGCGGATTCGTTTTATGACAACCTTGCGCGGGTGGGTTTGAATGGGCGGGTTGGGTTTGTAAATCGGCGAGGGCATCTGCAGATCAAGCCGGTGTTCGAGCTGGCGGACCGGTTCATGGATGGGTTAGCGCGGGTGCGGGTCGAGGGGCGTTGGGGATTTGTTGACAAGAACGGGCGGTGGGCGATTCGTCCTGAGTTCGAGGCGGTGGGTCGGTTTCATGGGGGGTTGGCGGCGGTACTGGTCGAAGGCCGCGTTGGGTACATCGACAAGTCGGGTCGGGTGGTGGTGTCCCCTCGGTATTCGCGGGGGCGGGGGTTGATTGATGGGCAGGCATCGGTGGAGTTGGTGTCAGAGGATGGTGAGCAGAAGCGTTGGGCGGTGATGGATCGGTCGGGTCGGCTGAGGTGGACGGACCCGACGGGCGAGGTGCTGGAGTTGGGTGATCTGGGGGACAACCTGCTGCGGGCACGGACGGCAGCGGGTTGGGGTTATCTGGATCGATCGTTTCGGTGGGTGATTACGCCGGGGTTTGATGAGGCGAGGGAGTTTTCGATGAATCTAGCGGCGGTGAAGCGGGAGGACCGCTGGGGGTACATCGGTAAGGACGGGGCGTGGCGACTCGAGCCAGCTTATGAGTTGGCGGATGATTTTGAGCCGGAGACGGGGGTGGCGATGGTGCGTGAACGGGGTGGGGTGGGGTTTATCGATCGGCAGGCGCGTTGGGTGGTGGAGCCGTTGCTGGCGGAGGCCGAGCCGTTCGCGGGGAACTTTGCACGAGTGCGGTTGTTGGCGGGGTGGACGTGGATGGATCGGCAGGGTCGGTCGTTCTGGAATCCGGCTCGGCAGGTGGATCAGTTGGTGGACCGGTCGGCGACGCTGGATCGGATATTGCGCGACGACCCGAACATGGTGTTCAGGGTGAAACGGGTTTATCCGGCTTCGGAGTTGCGCTCGGCGGAGCCGACGGAGCGGCTGTTCGTCGCGGAGTATTTGTATGAGTCTGTGTTGCCTGAACCAGAGAACGGCTTGACTGTCGAGCGTGTTGAGGGTGGTGAACCCGAGGTTAGAGATTCGGAGGGAGAGCGCCTAGGATCGGACGAAAGGTAACCCGCAGTGGCGGGAGATCGGTGAGTGCTATGAACCCCCACGACAAGATCAACGTGCCTGACTATTTTCCGGTTGAGGTCCCGCGGTTTGCAGCGGGTCAGGTGGTACGGCATAAACGGTACGGCTATCGCGGGGTTGTGGTGGATTTTGATCTGTCGTGTCGTGCGAACGAGCAGTGGTATCAGGGGAACCAGAGTCAGCCCGAGCGTGAGCAGCCGTGGTACCACGTGTTGGTGGATGGGTCCGAGATTGCGACGTATGCGGCGGAGTCGAGTCTTGATGTGGATGAGGACAGCGAGGCGGTGACGCACACGCTCATCAGGCATTTCTTTGAGGTTTACGACGGCCAGCGTTATGTAAGGAATGATGAGCCGTGGCCGGGTTGGATGTGATTTGTGTGGCGGCCTTAGCCCCGGCCGTGTGTGGTCGTTGCGGCTTGCTCATCGTCTTCGAGTTCGGATTCGTGTCGTGCGGCCCATGATGAGGGCATGAAGGGTTCGAGCCCACCATCGCGGGGCCGGACGCGGACTTCGAGATCGACGCTGTCGGCGGTTTCGGGGCTGCTTGCGGAGCGGTTTCTGAGTTGCTCCATGAGTCTGAGTCCGTCGATGAGCTCCATGCGGCCGTCGTCGTGTTCGACCAAGATGGTGCAGCTCTCAACCCAGTCCCCGCAGTTGTAGTAGGCGATGCCTTCGATGTCGCGGACTTCGGCTTTGTGGATGTGTCCACAGACGACGCCATCGACGCCATGGGCTTTGGCTTCGCGTGCGAGGGTTTGCTCGAAGCTACTGATGAAGGTGCAGGCGTGCTTGACTTTGAGTTTGATGAAGGCGGCGAGTGACCAGTACTGGAGTCCGAGGAGGGAGCGGATCCAGTTGTATCCGGTGTTGATGGTGGTGAGCAGTCCGTAGGCCCAGGCACCGAGGTGGGCGAGCCAGGGTGAGTGCTTGACGACCATGTCGAACTCGTCGCCATGGACGATCAGGAGTTTCTTGCCGTCGGCTTTTTCGTAGACGGCTTTGTGTTCGACGCGGACCCCGCCGAACTCGAGTCCGCAGTATTGCCGAGCGGCCTCGTCGTGATTGCCGGGGATGAAGATGACTTGTGTCTTGCGAGCGAGTTTGAGGAGTCGTCGGATGACTTCGTTGTGGTCTTTGGGCCAGAACCATCGTTGGCGGAGGCGCCACATGTCGATGATGTCGCCGACGAGGAAGAGTCGTTCGCATTGGATGCGTTTGAGGAGGCGTGCTAGGTCCTTGGCGTGGCAGCCGTTGGTCCCGAGGTGGACGTCGCTGATGAAAACCGTGCGGTAGCGGAGTTTGCGTTTGCTCATCGCCGGGTCTTCGCTTGCCTGGGTGTCAGGGAGGTCGGTGTGGGGATCGGGAGCCGGGCCCGCAGGGTCGGGCTCGGGGCCGATAACCTTGGATCTTAACTCTTGTTTCGGCATAAGATGACCCCCGACCTGACCCGGGGCGGCGATTAACCAAAGCATAACACTGTAGCCTGCTCAACACGCTTTTTTGAAGTCACCAGGATGCTCTATTTCGCTTACGGCTCTAATCTCGACCCGCACCAGATGGACGATCGGTGTCCGGGTCATCACGTGCATGCCCGGGGGTTTGTGCGGGGGTACCGGCTGACCTTTCCGCGGGATTGTGTTTCGTGGGCGGGCGGGGTGGCGTCAATCGAGCCTCTGGAGGGTTGTGAGGTGTGGGGGGTGTTGTACGACCTGACGGCGGACCACCTCGAGACGCTGGATCGTTACGAGGGGGTGGCGGAGGGTGACTATTGGCGGGAGACGATCGACGTGGTGCTGGATGGCGGGCGGACGGTCCCGGCGATCGTGTACATCGCTGCGGCTGATGAAGGTGGTCCGACCCCGCCTTCGCGTCAGTACCTGGAGGCGATTGTCCGGGGGGCGCAATCCCACGGGTTGCCGTCCGACTACATTGCCGGGTTGCAGAAAACACCGGTGAATACCCCAAAGCCGGCGTGATGGGGGTTGTCCGCGAGGACAGGCGAGCGAGAGACGGCTAGTCTCTGGACTCTTTCAACCTTACTGGAGGCAACTCGATGCCTAAGCTGACTGTGTTCGTTGGATTGCTGCTGGTGATTCTAGGTGTGGTCATGTACGCGACGGCGGGCGGGTCGGCGAATCCTGCTCCGGCGGATCATACGGCGGCGATTGAGGAGGGTTCGCCTGCGGATGCACTCCCGTCGCCGCGTCCTCCCGAGGTAGCGCACGATGACGCCGGTGATGTGGCCAGTGCAGCGGGGGCGGAGACCGGTGAGCGGAAGAAGCCGTCGATCACGGCGTTGATCCCGGCATTCATCGGAGCTCCGATTCTGCTGCTGGGGCTGGCGTCGATGAACGAGGGCTGGCGGAGGCACGCGTTGCACGGGGCGATGATTTTTGCCTTGCTGGGCACGCTTGGCGGATTGGGCATGGGTCTGCCAGCGGTGCCGAAGTTGATTGCTGGCGAGCATGAGCGACCCAAGGCGGTCTACAGTCAGATCGGGATGGGCGTGCCTTGTGCCGTGCTGCTGATCGCGGGGATCAACTCGTTTGTGCGTGCCGGTCGTGCGCGACGGGCGGCGGCTCAAGCGTCGGCTGATGCCTGAGTTTTCGGGTCTGGAGAACCTGGATGATCTGCTGACGGTGGCGTGGCAGCGGCTGGTGGCGGCCACGCAGACGGCCCATCACCCGTGGCATCTGGCGGTGTTGGCGACCGTCGATGACGGGGGTGAGCCGGATGCGCGGACGGTGGTGCTCCGGCGGGTGGAGCCGGGGTCGAGGCGGCTGATGTGTCATACGGATGTTCGGTCGCCTAAGTTTGCGGCGCTGCGGCGGAACCCGGCGGCGACGATGCTGGTGTACGACCCGGGCGACAAAGTGCAGCTTCGGGTGCTGGGGCGGGTGACGGTGCACGGGGATGATGCGTTGGCGGATGAGCAGTGGGCGGCGTCGACGGTGAGCAGTCGGCGGTGTTATCTGGCACCGTCCCCGCCTACGGCGGAGAGTGAGGGGCCGTCGGTCAACCTGCCGGAGCACCTGCTGGGGCGCGTGCCGACTCAGGAGGAGTCAGAAGAAGGGCGGGCGAACTTTGGGGTGATCTCGGTCACGGCGGAGCGTATCGACCTGCTGCACCTGGCGGCGACCGGGCACCGGCGGGCGCTGTACTCGTGGCCGAATGGCCAACTCGAAGCCCACTGGCTCCACCCGTAACCCCCCAACTGCCCACCACCCGCCCGCTAAGCATCTCTGTGTCATTCGTAGCGATTGGGTTTGATGGCTGTCTTGCTGGACAGGGTAGCGCACACAGCACGCCTTGGGCGTGCAATGTGCTACTCAGAGGAGGCTGCCATTGACATAGATGTGTTTAGAGAGAAGGTTTGTGGTTCGCCGAGGCTTGGCAGGACTGCGGGGGGGCTGGGGGTGGGAGGCGCAGAAAAATGCCCGTGGCGGGTTAAGGACCACGGGCACTTAGGAGAAGGGAGCTGGGTTAGCGGGGGACGTTAGGCTTGGTTCCGCTACTTTGTCTACTGGAATAATGCACCAGGGGTGCGATGTATTCCGTGGTAAGTGCGGAAAATCTTTGAGAATTGTTCTGGAAGAGTGCATAAACCGTATTCGGTCAGCGCGTTACAGTGGCGGCGCGTTGTGAGTTTTTTCGTTGTTGCGATGTTTGGAGCTGAAGATGGCGGATTCGCGAGATGTGAAGGTGCTGTTGGTGGGGCATTGCGGGTTTGATTCGGGTTTGCTGACGCGGGCGGTGGCCAAGGCGCTGCCCAGGGCGGAGGTAGTTCTGGTCAACACTGATGAGGACCTGTCTCCTCGGCTATCGCCTGAGACGATCCTGCTGGTGAACCGGGTGCTGGACGGGCAGTTTGCCGTGTCATCGGGGATCGATTTGATCGCTGGTGTGTCGGGGCGAGCCGAGGCGGGGCCGACGCTGCTGATCTCGAACTATGAGGATGCGCAGGCCGAGGCGGAGCGGAAGGGGGCGATGCCTGGGTTTGGGAAGAATGATGTGGGTACGGAGTTGGCGGCTGAGCGACTTCGTGAGGCGGCGGAGGTGGCGATGCGGGGTGATGGGTGATGTCGGAGTTTCGGTTGGGGATTCTGGCTACGGGGAACATTGCGAGGCAGTTCGCGGAGGCGATGCCGCAGTCGAAGCGTGTCAAGGTGGTGGCAGTGGCTTCGAGATCGGAGGAGCGGGCGCGGTCGTTTGCGGAGCGCTACGGGATCGCTCGGGCTTATGGGTCTTACGGGGCGCTGCTTGATGATCCGGGGATCGATGGGGTGTATATCGCGACGCCTAATGACACGCATGTGGCGTTGACGCTGCGCGCGCTTGAAGCGGGCAAGCATGTGTTGTGCGAGAAGCCACTGGCACCGAGTGAGGCGGATGCTGAGCGATTGTTTGCTGCGGCGGAGAGTGCGGGTCGGTTGCTGATGGAGGGGTTTATGTATCTCTCGCACCCGGCGACGCGGAAGGCGTTGTCGTTGGTGAATGAGGGAGCGATCGGGACGCCTCGGCTGCTGCGACTGAGTTTTTGTTATCGCACGCGGAAGCTTGAGGGGAACACTCGGTTTCGGCCAGAGTTATTGGGTGGGGCCCTGATGGATGTCGGGTGTTACGCGACGTCGCTGGCGTTGACGATGGCGGGCGAGCGAGCGGATGCGTTGTCGTGTTCGGCGCGGTTGCATGCGACGGGGGTAGATGAGTTGGCGGTGGGGCATCTGACGTTTCCTGGTGGGTTGATCGCGAGTTTTGAGGTGGGGATGGGGGTGCAGACGGACAATGCTGCGCTGCTGTGCGGGGATGAGGGTTATGTGCGGTTGCCGGTGCCGTGGAAGCCGGGCGAGCGGAGTGAGGTGGAACTGCGTCAGATGACGGGGCCTCGGCAGGATGGTGCGGTGCGCCCGGCGCGGTCGGAGACGTTTTCGCTGACGGCGGATGGGCCGTTGTTTGCGCTGGAGGCGGATGACTTCGCCCTTGCAGCGCGAGGTGAGGGCAAGCCATCAGTGTCGGGGCGGTTATCGATTGATAATGCGGCGGCGCTGGAGACGCTGCGACGGCTGGGTGGGCTGGCTTACTGAGCCGGTGCGGGGCGGGTACACTTCCGGGCATGAAAATCGCCATTGCCGCTGACCATGCTGGTTTCCCGCTGAAGGCTGCCTTGTCCGAGTTGCTCCGTGAGTTGGGGCACGAGGTGCTTGATCTGGGCGCAAACGAGTTGGACCCTAAGGACGATTACCCGGATTTTGCGCGGTATGTGGGCAACGCGATCCAGCACAAGCAGGCGGATCGCGCTGTCCTGCTGTGCGGGTCGGGTGTGGGCGCGTCGATCGCTGCGTCGAAGATGAAAGGTGTGCGGGCGGCGGTGTGCCATGACACGTACTCGGCTCATCAGGGAGTCGAGCACGATGACATGAACGTGCTGTGCCTAGGGGCGCGGATCATCGGGATCGAGCCAGCCCGGGAGATCGTCAAGGCGTTTGCGAGCGCCAGGTTCACCGCAGAAGAGCGTCACCGCCGACGACTCGAGAAAGTCCTCGCCATCGAAGCCGCCAACTAAACCCCCGCATTTTTCTTCTGGGTGGTGCGCGTCTTGGGGGCGTGGCGTGGGGGGAGCATCGCTTACTGTTGGGTGTTGTCGTCTTCTTTGGCGGCACGGAGGGCACTTAGCCATTGTTCGTAGCGGACGGCGGCGAGGAGTGTTTCGGCTGAGGCGGCAAGAGGCATGCGGGGGTCGAGGAAGGTCTGACGGATTCCGCCAACGGCGCCCTGGGGGTAGGGGCTGGCGAAGGCACCGGCCTCTGACATGTTGAGGAGGGCGAGGTAGCGAGCGGCGAGAGAGGCGAAGACCTGGCGGTCGATGCGGCCATCGGGTTGCTGCCCGGCGAGGGCCATGGTCGCGACGAAACGGAGGCCGTAGGCGGTGGTCCAGTCGGGCAGTTCGCTGAAGACACGAGGCCCGCGTTGGAGTCGTAGGGAACCGATGACGTCATCGGGGCCGATCATGGGGGGATCGATGCGTTGGAGGCGTTCGAGGTCGTCCATGAGGGCGTCGAGGCGGTTACGGAGTCGCATCAGTTCGGCGGGGTCGTTGATCGCGGCGAGTAGCTCGGCGGACCAGGCGAGTCGTGAGAGGCCGGGTTTGGCGAGAACGCGTTCGATGGCGGGACCGGCGAGGGCGCTGACTCGGTTGGCGAGTTCGGGTCGCTGGGTGCGGGCTGCGGCACGGTGGAGGGTGACCAGGACGACGAGTTCTTCGCGGCCAGCCTGTTCCTGAGTGAGGCGGTCGAGGGTGGTGTCGAGCCGCTGGATGGCTGAGTCGCGGGTTTCGAGGGTGAGTTCACGGGATTCGGATTCGATCAGGGCGAGAAGGTAGAGGGCTGAGGCTTCTTCGTCGAAAGCGAGGGGTTCGTTGTCGAGTTGGGCTTGGAGCCGACGTCGGGCGAAGCTCATGGCGTTGACCATGGCGGGGGACTGCCCACCAAACTCCTGGCCGAGGGCCAACTCGGCGCGGATCAGGGCGAGGGCTCCGAGGGCGGCATCGCGCTCGCTGGCGTCACCATCGAAGCGGTTGGCCATGGGTAAGTAGGTGTCACCCGGCATCAGGCGCGGGTCTTTGTATCGCGTGGCAAGGTGTTGACGGAGTCGGGCACGAAGGCCAGCGACGGTCTGCTCTGAGATGCTGCCGAGGGGGATGGTGGCGTGTCCGCGCTCGAGTTCAGCACGACCGGCACCATCGCGAAGCCCTACAACGTGGGTGATGGCAAAGCGGTTGACTTCGAGACCGATGAGTTGAGAGGGGTCATAGCGGCCGGCCCCACGGCCGACATCGCGGAGGGCGCGGCCGATCTGGCCTTCGACAGAGATGGCCTGGGCGAGCGCGGTGCCGGGCCACAGCAGGGCTTGTGAGCCTGTCAGCGGGTCGCGGAGGACCAGTCCGTGGTAACCGGGGACCCACTGCTCCATGAGGCTGGGGCCAGGGCGTGTCCCACGGATGGCGAGGGGCGTGAGGGGGCCAGCGATCTGGAGATCGACTTCGAGTCCGAAGAAGCCGTCGTCTTCAATCTCGTTGGATCGCTGTGGGTTGTCATGGTTAGCGCGTTGGTGAGCTCTGCGGGCGTTGGCGTGGCCCAAGGCGGTTTGGCTGGCTCGAGCGAGGAGCTGACCGAGGTTGACGGTCTCTTCGTCGCCCAAGAGGTCTTGCTCGGTAGCGAAGGCATCGCCTTCGGCGATGGCGTAGCCGTTGTCACGGAGTGTGACGCGGACGGCGGTGGTCTGGCCAGCGGCGAGGGTGGGGATGTCGTCATCGACGACGCCTCGGGACGCCCAGGCTTCGACGAGCCGCTGGGCCTCGAAGGAGCGGAGCCAGTCGAGGTCCTGGGCGGCGGCGGGCGTGGGGGTGGGTCCGGTTGTGAGGATGAGGCAAGCGAGGGCGTTGCTCAGGAGCGACACCGGATGGCGACAGGTGTGGCGGGCGGGCGACGTGGCGTCACAGATAGACCTGCGGATAGCAGCTCGAAATCGGCTTAAAGCTATTTTATACAATGACTTGTGCTCCATCCAAGAAAAAGGGCCGTGCTGGCACGGCCCTTGAAGGTACCCTATTAACCCTTGGTTATCGGAGGCAACACCATGAACAGCATCACCCTCTTCGGTTGGAACGCCACTCAGATCGCTTACCGCAAGAAGATCCTTGTGCTGACGCTGTTGACCTTCGCGGCGTTGTGCTAGGGCTTGGGGTTCACGCGAGGTCGGGGAACATTTTCTGAACGACGCCGACCAAATCGCCGACGTGGCTAGCCGATTCATCCATGAGCTTCTGTTCGTCCGGGTTGAGCTTAATCTCGACGACTTTCTCGACGCCGCCTGCGCCTAGTAAGGTTGGGACGCCGACGAAGAGGCCTTTGATGCCGTATTCGCCGTTGCAGTAGGAGGCGCAGGGGAGGATGCGCTTCTTGTCTTTGACGATGGCCTCGACCATCTGGACGACGCCAGAGGCGGGGGCGTAGTAGGCGGAGGTACCCATCAGCTTGACGATCTCGCCGCCGCCAACCTTGGCGCGGTCGACGAGTTCCTGGAGTCGTTGTTCGCTGATGAACTCGGTGACGGGGATACCAGCGATGTTGGTGAAGCGTGGGAGGGGGACCATGTCGTCGCCGTGGCCGCCTAGGAGCAGGGCGTTGATGTCTTCGACGGAGAAGCCGGTTTCCATGGCGATGAAGGTTTTGTAACGGGCGACATCAAGGCATCCGGCCTGGCCGACGATCTGGTTGGTCGGGAAGCCGGTGGTCTTCCATGCGGTGTAGACCATGGCGTCGAGGGGGTTGGAGACGACGATGACGATGGCGTCGGGGGCGTGCTTGGCAATGTTTTCGCTGACGCTGCGAACGATCTTGACGTTGGTCTCGATCAGGTCATCGCGAGACATGCCGGGCTTGCGTGGGATGCCTGCGGTGACAACGACGACTTCGGCTCCGGCAATATCGGCGTAGTCGGTGGTACCGGTGATCTTGGCGTCGAAGAGCTCGATGGGGGAGCACTGGGCGAGGTCGAGCATCTTGCCTTTGACCACCCCTTCGGCCTGAGGGATGTCTAGGACGACGACGTCGCCGAGTTCCTTGGAGGCGGTCCAGAGGGCGCAGGAGGCGCCGACGTTGCCGCCGCCGATGACAGCGATCTTGGGGCGTGAGGGCATGGTGGTGAGTCCTTCCAGAACGGTGTGCGGAGCTCGGAGGGGCGATCAAGAGATTATTTAATCTCTACATCAATGATTCTAGTAGTGAGCTAAATGTACCGCAAGCGGGGCAGGCTGTTGGGTGCGGGGCCATCCCACAGCGGGTGTGTGGTGGTCTACACTCCGGTGATGCCTACTGACCTGACCGGTTCTCTGATCCCCGGCGACCACCGTATCGCGATCGTGGTGGCCCGATTCAATGAGTTTATTACCGAGCATCTGCTGGCTGGGGCGATGGCGAGCTGGGATCAGATCGGCGGGGACCCGGAGAACGTGACGATCACGCGGGTGCCGGGTTCTTTTGAGTTGGGGGTGACCGCACGGAAGCTGGCTCTCACCGGGGAGTATGCCGCGGTGGTGTGCCTGGGGTGCGTGATTCGTGGCGAGACGGATCATTACGACCATGTCGTGGAGCAGACAGCCAAGGGGGTCCGAGAGGTGGGGACGCAGACGGGGGTGCCGTGCATTTTCGGGGTACTGACCTGCGACACGCTCGAGCAGGCGATTCACCGTGCGGGGGCCAAGATGGGTAACTCGGGGAGAACCGCCCTGCTGGCGGGGGTTGAGATGGCGAATCTTCTCCGCGTGATCGATGAGGCGTGAAGATGCTTAGCCCGGCTGCATCGGGAACGTCGTATCATGGTGGCATGAAGCAACAGGCTCGACTGATCCGCCGGCTGGCGATGCAGATGCTCTACCAGATTGATCTGGCGGGTGAGCAAGAGGCGGCGGAGCTCCTCGAAGGGGTCGAGGACTCGGAGTTGGACGCTGACGAGCGGCAGACGGCTGTAGATCTTGCGTTGGCTGCATGGGTTCAGCGAGAGACGGCGGATGCGGTGTTCGCGGAGTTGGCACCGGACTGGCCGACGCACCGGCAGCCGCCGGTGGATCGCGCGATCCTCCGACTGGCGCACTACGAGCTGGCCAGCGAACGGGTATCGGCGCGGGTGGCCATTAACGAGGCGGTTGAACTGGCCAAGGCATTCTGTGCCGAGGATTCACCCGCGTTCGTGAATGCTTTGCTGGACAAGGCGGCTCATCGGCTGGTGGAAGCCGGTCGGCTGGACCCGTCGGCGACGGAGGGGCTTCCAGAGCCGCCCGCACTTCCTCAGGGGGAGACCGCGTGGCTGGCTGATGCGCTCAAGGGTGAGGCTAAGCCTTAACTCGGATCATCATGACTGGCGGCTTCGGGGACATCGAGCTTGAAGAGCCGGGCTGCGGTCCTCCACATGATGAGTTCGCGGGCTTTGTCGGTGATGTCGAGCCCTCTCATGAACTTGAGGTACGGGGCCATCTCACAGATAGGCCAGTCGGTGCCATAGAGCAGGTACTTCGGCTCGCCAGCGTAGGTGATCATGTCTTCGACCTGCTCGTGCATGTAGCGTTCGAACTTCTCCTGAAAGTTTCCGAGGACAAGTCCTGAGACATCGGCGTAGGCGTTCTCGTTCTTGTAGACAACTTCCATGCAGTCACGGATCCAGGGGTTACCGATGTGGCAGATGATGAAGTTGACATCGGGGTTGTCCACGGCGACATCGTCGACATTGAGTGGGTGCGAGAAACGGACTTTGCCTTTTGGAGAGTAGGTGTCGCCGGTGTGGATCATGACCGGGACGTTGTATTCAGCAGCGAGATCGTAGACCACCTTGCAGCGTGCGTCATAGGGGTAGAAAGGCTCGTAGCCAGGGTAGAGTTTGAGACCTTTGACAAGGCCCTCTGCGAGAAAATCGCTGATCTCGCGGAGGTCGCGTTCTTTGTAGTGCATGATGCTGATGCCGGCGACGACGAAGATGTTGTCGAGGTGGCGGGTGGCCTCGACGACTTTAGCGGTCGGCGGGCGGTGATCGGTGACCTTGTAGGAGCTGAGTACCAACGAGATATCGACGTTGTTGGCGGCCATATCCTGTTGGAGTCGATCCAAGCACTGCTCGATCGAAACAACGCGTTCTTCGTGGTAGTTGTTGAGGTGGGTGTGGCAGTCGATAATCATGCTCAGGCTCGCAGGTAGAGGTAGGGTCGGATGTGAACGATTTCGTTGATGACGCGACAGTCTAACCCCAACGCGCAGCGGAAAGCCCCCTGTGACCGTCAGGTCACAAGGGGCTCACTCATCGAAGCGACAGCGTTACGCACGCCGACGCAGGAGCAGCGAAGCCAGGCCGATGCCGCAGACGGCCGCGGTGCCGGGTTCGGGGATCACCATCTGGGGCTTGGGCAGCTCGAAGCCCTGGAAGCTCATACCGTCGAGAATCGACGCATCAGCACCCGAGGCCAGGGACATCAACAGAACACCAGCGATCAACATACATGTCTTACTCATCTCTCACTCCTTTACGAAGCAACTTTGGAAATGGCATGTCCACAACGGCATGCCTTTTGGGAAAGCCCCTGACGGCTTTAACACCACCAGGGACGACACACATCAGGGCGTCGGGCTACAAGCTCCGACGCAGGAGCAAGAACGTTGCGCCCAAGGCACCGATGGCCAGCGTGCCGGGTGAGGGCACAGCGGTATCGGCGTTGGGGTCGATATAAGCCTTCATGTCGATCTTGATCCGTTCTTCTTTGATCTGGTGAAAGTTGCCGTCGAGGGTTCCGGTCAGACGGAAGTCGATGCCAGCGCCGCCTAGCCCGCTGACCTGAAGCAGGCCTGACCATCCGCTGGCCGCGGAGAGATCGGGGAGGCTGGTGGACTGACCGTCGATGATCAAAGCAAGATCGGTGGCTGTCAGCGAGCCGAGGAAACTGTTGTAGTCAGTGGCTCGGAGTTGGAGGAACAGGTCGGTCGCGCCATCGACGAGTCCAGACTCGATGATCGACTGGCCGTTGATGGTCAAGGAGGAGACGCCGTCGGCGACATCCCAGATAAACTCCTGCGGTCCTGTCGCGGTAGACCAGTTCCAACTGGCGTTGGGATGGCCGGGGACGCCAACCTCCTGGCCGGTCGCGGCTTCCCATCCGGTGCTCCAGCCACGGACGCGGCTGTGGGCGACCTTCTGGAAGGTCGGATCGATACCCGAGACGAACGAGGTGGTGATCGGGTCGGCCGACGTCTCGGTCGCGAGTGTTCCGGCGAGCAACGAAGCCGCCAGCAGGCTACCTGTGAACATCCGGGTCATAGACGAGAACTCCTGGTGCACAACGACAACAGCCGACGGCACACGCCGTTCGCTCTTGCACTTGAAGTCTCGAATTCAGGTCGGACGATGCCAACACGTCCGGCAGAAAAACCGCAGCCGAGTCGTGCCATAGGCTGGTTGTTTGGGTTGGGTTGATTGGAACGTCTGTGACGACCGGGAGGTCTGGGGCCTATGCTGGGCGTCTGAAAGAAGGCTCAGGCTATGAGGGCATTGATCCAACGCGTCCGCAGGGCATCAGTGAGTGTCGATGACGAAGTCGTTGGCCAGATCGAGCGAGGCTACGCCATCCTGCTGGGCGTCGGTCCGGAGGACACTGAAGCGATCTCCAAACGCCTCGCGGAGAAGATCGCCGGGCTGCGGCTATTCCCGGATGAGCATGGGCGGTTCGATCGGTCGCTGCTGGATGTGGGGGGTGGGGCTTTGGTGGTTTCCCAGTTCACCCTGTTTGCTGATGCTCGCAAGGGCAGGCGTCCGAGCTTCATTGGCGCGGCTCAGCCAGTTGTTGCAGGCCCGCTTTGCGACCGCTTCTGTCAGGACCTTCGGGACGCTGGGGTGGCACAAGTGGCATCGGGGCGGTTTGGTGCGGACATGCTGGTGAGCATCGAGAACGATGGACCGGTGACGCTGTGGCTGGATACGGTCGAGCTTGGCTTCTGACCTAGAGCGCCGGGCTTACCCAGTTCCTCAGGTGAGCGCAAAAAAGAAAGGCCACCCTCTCCGATGGCCTTTCCGAGCCCCTGACATGCTTTCTCCACCTCGTTGGTGTCCCGCCCGTCACCGGGGTGATGGGTGGTGGGGCTCAGCATGCTGGCAGCATCGGGCCGGTCCGGAGACCTCGCTGGGTTCATGAACTCTCTCCTCCAAGGAGTTCACGAGACCGCCGCCCGAGGGGCTGCCATTCTCCCATTGTCTGGTTGATCCATCCTTGGAGCGCTAGACCCTCTCATCCACGAGGGAAAGACATGATGCGCAAGTATGAAGTTAACACATTATCGGCCCTGATCAAGGGGTTTTTGCACAGATAATGAACCTATTTCGCAGGCTGACGTAAAGTACCGGCGTCACTCGGCAAACAAAGCCCTGACGAAGTCGGAGGGCTCGAAGGCGCTGACATCCTGGGGGGTTTCGCCGGTGCCCACGAGCTTGACCGGGAGACCGAGCTGCTCGCGGATGGCGATGACGATCCCGCCTCGGGCGGTCCCGTCGAGCTTGGTCAGGAAGATGCCGGTCACGGCGATCGCCTGCGAGAAGACCTTGGCCTGATTGACACCGTTCTGACCGGTCGTGGCGTCGATGACGAGCAGCACCTCGTGAGGGGCATCGGGCACCTTCCGCTGGATGATGGACTGGATCTTGGTGAGCTGCCGCATCAGCGGTTCCTGCGTGTGCAGTCGGCCTGCGGTGTCGAGGATGAGGACATCGGCGTTCCGTGCCAGGGCGGCCTCGACCGCATCAAATGCGACAGCGGCAGGATCACCCCCCTGCTGGCCTTTGACGACCTGGACGCCGAGCCGCTCGGACCAGATCTCGAGCTGATCGACCGCGGCGGCTCGGAAGGTGTCGCAGGCACCGAGGACCACGGACTTGTTCTCTTCGCGTAGCCGGTGACAGAGTTTGGCGATCGAGGTTGTCTTACCCGCGCCGTTGACGCCAGCCACCAGGATGACGGTCAGTCCGGTGGGTTGGAGGTTGAGCGTGCGGTCTTCATCCGGGAAGTAGGCGGTGAGTTGATCTTGGAGGAAGACCAGGGCCTCGTCGCCGGTCTCCATCTCTCCACGGTCATAGGCGGCCTCGACGTCCTTGCGGAGTTCCACAGCGGTCTTCACGCCAACGTCGGCTTCGATGAGGACACGCTCGATACGTCGGATCAGGTCGTGGGACAAGCGTTGTCCGGTCAGGAACGAGCGGAGGGTCGCGGTGGACGCCTCTCGGGTGCGGGTGAGTGCGGACTTGAGCTTGGTAAATGCGCTGGAGAAAAGGCCCATAGGTCGAGAGTGTAGGGATTTGTTCCAGCACCGGGCGGCGGTTGGGTCGGTGTTCGAGCCAATCGCCAAAGCATCATTCGCTATGTTGATGGGCTTGAGGAGCCCCACGATGGCCGCATCTGATCCCCTTGCTCAGCAGGCGTTGGCCGCCTTTCGCGCAGCCTATTCCGCGGAGGCAGAAGTCGTCGCGGCGGCGCCGGGCCGAGTGAATCTCATCGGCGAGCACACCGATTACAACGATGGCTTCGTGCTACCGATGGCGATTGATCGGCGGACCGTCCTGGCCGCACGACGACAATCGGATTCTGTCGCTCGCATCCGCGCCGAGGGCTTCGAGGGTGAAGCGGTCATTGATCTGACGCAACCGATCGCCAGGGGGATGCCGGATTGGTCGAACTACGTCCGCGGAACACTGGCGTTCAGCCTGGAGGCTGGTTTGGACGTGCCAGGGTTTGATGCGGTGATCGTGAGTGATGTTCCCACGGGAGCTGGGCTCTCTTCGTCGGCGGCTTTGGAAGTGGCGACCGCGACACTAGCCGAAGCGCTCGCCGGGCGTCAGCTTGATCCGGTGCAAAAGGCATTGCTGTGCCAGCGAGCTGAGCACGAGTTCGCCGGGATGCCTTGCGGGCTGATGGATCAGTTCATCTCTGCGATGGGTCAGGAAGGTCACGCCCTGCTGATCGACTGCCGGACCCACGTGACCCGACAGGTCGCGCTCGATGACGAGGACCTGGCGGTGCTGATTATTGATTCACGGGTGAAGCACGCTCTCGTGGATGGAGCCTATGCGCAGCGCCGGGCAGCTTGTGAGAAGGCAGCAGAGGCACTGGGCGTCAGAGCACTCCGTGACGCTGGCCTTGCTGTACTCCAAGCCCACCGTGACCGGCTCGATGAGATCACGTTCCGGCGGGCTCGGCATGTGATCACCGAAAATGATCGCACGCTTCGTGCTGCTGACCTCGCGCAGTCTCACGACTGGACGGGCTTCGGTCGGCTCATGCTCGAGAGTCATGCCTCGATGCGTGATGACTTCAAGATCACAACCGCGGAGCTGGATCGACTGGTTGATCTGTTGATGTCGCTGGGCGGATCGAACGCCTACGGCAGCAGAATGACCGGTGGGGGCTTTGGCGGGTGCACGGTGAGCCTGGTCAGGTCCGATGCGGCCAATGATCTTGCTGGCGAAGTTGCCGCTGCTTACCAACAAGCCTTTGGCGTCGAACCTCGCTGGTTCGTCACCACACCTTCTGCGGGCGGGCGAGTGATCTAGGCTTGACTCGGGGAACTCGATGAAAAGACAAATCGCTGATAGAGGAAGCCTATCGCGATCAGCGTTAGGCCAAGCCCCAGGAAACTCACAACCCTGAGCAAGCCCTCGAGATGGGCCGTATCAAGAAGGAAAACCTTGCCCACGGCCATCAGAATGATCACCAGAGATCCTATGCGCAGCCAGCGATTTCTTCTTAGCAGACCACCGATGAGCAAGGACACGCCGAGGACGATCCAGGATAGCGAGTAGGCATACCACTCCGTCTGAGCAATCGTCTGCTCCTGGATCAGGATGTCCGAGCCGTTAAAAGCCTGCCTGACCTGTAGCGTGACGAGCACAAAGGCCAGGAACAATGCCGTCACGGCACACAGGACGACCTCACTTCGTCGAGCTGGATCCCTCTCAAGACGGCTGGCAAGCCAGGCAAACAACAACATCGGTATGCCATAGGCTGGCAACAACTCGTTGAAGATGGGCCATTCCCCAACTACCTGCCCAAGCCATAGCGGGCTTCCCGGAAGAACCAAGCCAACGGTCGCCAGCCAACCCATCACGAGGAATACCCTTGAGGCGGTTCTCGATAGTTCGTCGTGATTTGGCAACTGAATATATCGGAGTGTTTCGGCTGCCAGCAGGAACACAGTCACATGAACCGACCACTCCAGAGCTCTGGGCAGAGTCATGAGTAGGCCCGAGGCTGATCCGATGAAGGTGTGCCGGATCAACAGAATCAGCATGAGTCCCAGCACACCAAGCCCGATCGACCCAACTGCCGTCGCAGCATCCTTGCTGAGCAGCGAGGGCTGAAATGCGAGGGCCAGCAAGAGTGCCCCGGCGGGAAGATAGAACACCGTGATCAGGTTGATGACTGGCCATCCGAGGATCGGATCGTTGGTCACGAAAGGATTGGCCATTAGCCCCAAGCCCGCTACGGTCAGCAGGCTTGCACCCATCGCGATCACGGATGCCGTGCGTTCGACGGCAGCGCCCCATCGCGCCAAGCGAGCAGCAAGAGCCAGGCCTAACGGATAAGCGAGGAGCAAGAGCGTGTAGCTCCCGATCTCCACGAGCCCAGAGGGCTCTGCCAAGACCTCCTGACCGTGGAACCCCTGATGGATCAGCCTGGTACCTGCCACTAAGGGGATGATGGCCGCAGCGACTGCGTAGCCATCACGCCAACGAATCAAACGGTCGCCACGGAGGCACCATGCAATAGCGGCTGCAAGTCCCGCGCAAGACCCGTAGACCGTCACCGTATACCAGGTCGTGGCCCATGCCTGCTGACCGCACAACCAACCCAGTGAGAGCCCCGAGAGAACACCGAGCCAGAGCAGTGACCATTTGGGCAGGCTGCCGTGTCGCACCCAGGGCGTGAAGCGAGCCGCGATCCAGCCAAGTGACATCCAGGCTGTAGCGAGCCAAGGTTCTTGAAGGCCAGTTCCCAAAGACCAAGTTATCCACCCCAGGCCCGCGACGAGCAAGACAGACGAGGCAAGTCGATTGCGGCTGAGCATGACCGCAGAGAGAACGACGTAACCCGCTCCGCTGATAGCCAGTGCCCACCAACTCAGCATCCACAGTTGCACATCCGGCTGAACAAAAAGGAGTGATAAAGCGAAGGGCCACGCCCCGGTCGCAGAAAGGATAATGGTCGACCGATCGCGCGAACCCGATAGCATGCACAAACTTGCGCCCGCAGCAAATAGACTGCCGTACAGCAGCGCAATCTGCTGCGTCAACGCGGCATCCAACTCCTGAGATGAACTGACCAAGAGAACAAGGCTGACAACAAGGGCGATCCACGGCATCGCTAGGTAACGTCGGTCCAACCGAGCCAGAACCAACACCCCCGCAGACATCGCTGCGAGCATGACTAACTCGCTCAAGCCGTACCCACCCTGAGCCGTGAAGAGCCCGAGCAGAGCGAGCGCCGCACCGATTGCTGTCAGCGATAACGATCCTGAGGTAAGAGTCCCTGCACGTTGCTGGGCATCTGGCCCACGGTCCACACGGGCGGCATTGAGCACATAGAGGACTGCTGACACGATCAGCAACAAAGAGCCCCAAAAACGCCCTTGTTCGGTCGCATCGAAGATCGCCATAAGGATTGCCCAGACGAGCGTACCAACGAGGCTCAATCCCGATAGACCACTCCAGCCGCGACGCCGAGTAACGATGACCATCCCGACCTGCAGAAGGACGAGGTAGGCAAACAGCCCAACCACTGAGCCATCTGGGTCACCAATAAAGGCTGGGCTGAGAAATCCACCAACCAATGCGAGCAGGGCGACATACGCCCCGTGACGCAACGACAGCATGACGGCACATGCTGTGATGCCCGCCATGGTGATAAAGCCTAGAGTCGGTCCGATGAACTCGTAGACACTGGTGGCCGCAAAGTTCACGCCATACAGAATCGCTACGCCGGCTCCGGCCAACGCCGAAGCCACGCGTGCAGCTTGAGGGTGCATCCACGAAGCCACCCCTATGCAAACCAGACCAAAGCATGCAGCAAGCAGCAGCCTGACCTCTGGAGAAAGCAGGTTGTTGTCCCATGAATACTTGACGAGGAATCCCCCGGCTAGCGCTAACGCCACACCTCCAACCCAGACCAGGATCCGTGAACCCAATGCCTCCTCAAAACTCTCTTTGGCAACAATGTCCTGACCAGAGGATACGACTGGCTCAGACGACATCGCCTCATCAGCCGGAGGCTCCTCAGGTGAACCCTGCGATTCTGGCCCTGTGACATCCGCACGCTCACATTCCACGGATTCGTGGTCAAGCGCAGGCCTCTTGCCACCATCATCTAGAACTGGTTCGGGTTCCTTGATTTGAGAAGGTGTAACGACACCCGCGTCCTGAGCACTCGCGGCCTCGTCGCTGGATGCATGACGCAGCTCTCGAAGCCTGAGGTTGAGTCGCTCCAGCCTGCCTTCCGGTACATCCACTCCATGCGTATCAGCGTCACCATCGCGATTGATCGCTTCCTCCAGCCGGATCAGCCGTCGATTGAGCCCCGCGATCCAGACCCAGCACAGGATCAGTCCCACTGGCGTGACCAGCAAAACAACCCCAAGAAGAATCCAGATGATGTCCATGTCGAGATCCTGCAGACAGGCTTAGCCACCTCGCTGCAGAATAGCTTCGGAGCTACAAACAGGCGACTTACCGCTCGAACACCCTCAGCGGCACGTTCGCCGTTGCTGCGGCACCCTGGCCGTCGTAGACGGCGACGTGGAGCCGATAGTTGCCCGGTTGATCGGGAAGCCGAACGACCGCATGTTGCGCATCGGCTTCGATCAGGGCTGAATCCAGGCGCTGCGGTACGGCCTGGGCGTCTCCGCCAGTGATGTAGCGGTCTGACTCGGCCTTGAACAGCCATTTGGCTTGTAGCGTGGCGCCCTCCGGATCGCTTGCCGCCACAGTGAATCGCAGCACGGTACCGGGCAGACCCGAGGTGCCGTCCAAGGCCTCGATCGGCTCGATCGTTGGGCAGAGATTCGCGGGCGGGCGGCCGGACCAGAGTCGGGTCATCGCATCGACCGAACCGACCTTGTTCCCATCGGGCAACCACATCCCGAACCAGGTGTGCGTGGCCTCCTGCTTGTGGCTCCAGAGGAACGCGAATGACCCCAGGCACATCTCCGTATCCGCTTCGAGCGCGAGATAGACTTCTTCATAGAACTCTGCCTTCTCGGTGCTCGTCTGCTCGAGCACCATGCCGTGCTCATCCTTGGGTACTTCCCAGGTGCCGAGGGGGCCGAACTCGGCGATGACGTAGGGCAGTGTCCCGCCAGCGTCACGGTATCGTGCCGGGAACGACGCGGCCCCGCCGTAGCTGTTGGAACCGATGACATCGATCGATGGGCAGAGCTGGTGAACAGCTGCGAGTTTTTCTCGATTGATCTCGGCAAAGACGGTCATGACCGGGTGATGCGGGTCGAGTTCCTTGATCAGAGCCGCACTGGCTTCGAGATGAGACCAGACCGCCGCGTTGGATTCGCCATCGCCGTGCTCCATCTCGTTGCCGAGCCCCCACATCAGCAGGGCCGGGTGATCCTTGTGCTTCTCGACAGACCTGCGGACGTGCTGGTACTGCGCGGCGACCTGCTCGATATCGCTGTAGTCAAAGCCGTGACGCGGATGGCCGAGCCAGATGCCGACCACGACTTTGAGACCGTTTCGGTGCGCTTCGTCGAGCACATCACCTGTTTTGTCGTGCACGCCCCAGGTGCGTGTGGTGTTCCCGCCTGCGGCCGCCAGTTCCGCCATGCTGTGGTTACCGCCGGCACCCTTGATACGGTAGGGCTCGCCATCAACGAGCAGACGCCAGCCGTTCGTTTCGGTCTGCTCGATGGTGACATGAGTTGGCTGGGCGTTCACCAGGGACCCCATCGCCAGAATGATCAAAAGACCAAGCAGCACCAGCGGGCTTTGCATCATCAACTGCTTTCCAAAAAGACTGAGAAAGAAAAACGTCAGGGCGGGGATGAGCCCACCCTGACGTGATCATGGTCGCGGTCGTCCCGGACCGCAGGAGGAAGATCAGTATCCAGGAGGGGCGTCAGGCCGGACGTTCTTCTTGAGGATCGAACCACGAGCCTGAGCCGAAGCGTGGCCGTCGGCGTAGAGAGCATTCACGCTGCCAGCATCACCCCCAGACTCCGAGCCACCGCCGTGGCGCCATCTGAGATCGGCGACGCCATCAGCACCGAGCTTCGTGATACCGTCTACGTTACCCCCTTCGTTGATTACTTCCTTGTTATTGATGTCAGAAGAATTGTAGTAGTCTTGAGGATCATCGACTCCACCTGCAGAAGGCCCCTTGCCGCCACCGAAGTCGAGATTCTCGAGAACCGCAAAACTGTCACCGATTTCACTATTGATGGAAAGTGCTTGCGTAGTCTGACCACCGTCAGCTAGTACGATAGTTTCGGAGCCACGCCGGTGGAAGCTTGTGCTGTACTCAGGTACCCCGTTGGTCCCGCCCGAAAGATTACCGGTAGCTGGACTGATGAGCTTACGGGTGTTGTATTGTGGCATACCACTGAGGTAGAGAGGCATCACCAGCATGTTGACCGAATAGTGCAGACTACCTCCATCGACCGCAGCTGAAGCGCAAGTAAATGCATCTTTGGAGGGATCGTCACCCGAGTTGTAACTTGATTGTGATCCGCCAAAATAGCCTGCAATGATCACACTATAGTCCGACTCTCCATTGATAAATCCTGGTGGATAGAGATCTTTGTTGTCGAGCGTCCAACCAAAGAGTGCAATACCAATCTGTCTTTGATTAGACAGACACGACATCCCTCGCGCCGTGTTCCTGGCCGCCCCAAGCGCCGGCAGGAGGATGCCGATCAGCAGCGCGATGATGGAGATCACCACCAGCAGTTCAATAAGTGTAAAACCGGTCCGTCGTGCGTTCATGGCGAGTCTCCTGTCAGGTATACGTCTGGATAAGGTTGGTTGGTTCGTCATGGATGGAAGTTCCTTCACCGGCGACGCAGCGCCAGGGCTGCGAGACCGAGGAGGACTGCAGAAGCTGGCTCAGGGATAGGAACAGCGCTAGCAGAGTTGCCGAAGTTGCTGGCGAGTGTCGAGAGATCGATGAGGTCTACAACCCCGTCGCCATTGAAGTCGCCCGTGGCCCAGCCGTCACCAGCCGTATCAAAGTTGCTCGCCAGGGCCGACAGATCGATCAGATCGACCTCTCCGTCGAGGTTGGTGTCGCCGGGAAGGCTGCCGTATTCGGTCAGCCAGTCCAGGGCGTCCTGCGAGGTGATGCTGCCGTCCTGGTTGATGTCGATCGGGTCGGTTGAGTCCGCGTCACCGCCCGACATCAAAACGAGGTCCAGGTCGTCGACATCGACGTCGCCGTCCATATCGGCGTCGAGAATGTCCGTGAGCATGACCAGCTCGTTGCCGTCGATCCAGACCGCGCCACCCTCGGCGATAAAGCCATTCTCGAAGTTGTTGGCCGTCTGGACGAACACATGGACGATCTCGATGGCGTGGGTGCCAACCGGGGCCTTGACCGCGAGATTTGACTCGACCCAGGTATCCGTAGGCGTCGTGGCGATCCGACCATCGATGATGGTGGCCACCTCGCCATTCAAAGCGATGCCGGGTGCCGGATTGAACGGCTCGGTGATGAGGTTGAAGCTCTCATCGAAGAACTGGACGACGGTCAGCGCGATGTTTTGCGTGCCGACGATGCCATCGGCTGAGGGCGTGAGCATACGCACCGTGGCCTCGAACTCCTTGCCGTCGAAGACCTGGCCTTCCTGCTCTTCGACGCGCTGGATCAGTACGCTGTCGCCGCCGGAGAAAAACGACCCGAAGAACTTAGCTGCTGCGTTGTCGCCATCGAAGGCTGTTACGCCCTCAAAGCTCGGTGTGGCGGTCGCGAAGGCGTTACTAAACGTCTGCCACCCGCCCACGAAGTTACTGTCAGGTGAAGTTAACGGGGCAACGTGGCTGGGATCGACCAATAGGTTGTCGCTGCGTCGGGTCGTCGAGAGGTTCGCATCAAACGCAGCCCCCAACTCCTTGACCTTGATGAAATCGACCTGGGCCTCGATCTCCTGGTTCGCACCCAGGGTCGCGGCGGTCTGGAGGGCGTTGTCGAAGGCGTCGCTAAAGCCCGAGTCGGTGGCCCAGAGGTTAGCGCGGACAGTCATGGGATCATCGGGGACTCGGTTTGTCTCGGTCCGCACCAACACGTCATCGCGGTACCACTCCACCCGGTCGCGCTTCCAGTCAATGCGATAGTTGTGGAACGCCCCAAGGTCCTGCCCCGGGCTAATGAAGGCAGCATCACCGGTCGGTCCGACGAAGCCTTCTTCGGAGTAGGTGTTGGTGAACGGGCGGTTGTTACCGTTGACGATCTCGTTCGTGAGCAGTTCCCAGTCGAGCTCATCACGGACCGGCAAGCCACCGGTGTCCGTGCGGGTCACGTTGTACGAGAACAGGCCGTTGACGAGCCCGCCAACGCCTGCGGGGACGGTGGTGAGGTCGATGCGTGAGCGCCACTCCATCGAGATCCCCCCGCCACGAGCGAAAACACGCTTGGAAATCATCTCGGCGCCGTGGAACGCCGCGCCGGGATCGTCCGGGAAGTAGGTATCGAGCTGGAGAACGGCGTTGCCGCCAATCTGCTGGGGCGTGTCGATGGCCGGGTCAACCTTCGCCTGGGTCCGGCCGTAGAAAGCAGCTGGGCCGTCAGCGGGGAGCCGCCAGGCTTCGTAGGCGACGTTGCCGGTGCCCGTGAAGTTGTCTTCAAGGAGGACCTTCGGTGCGTCGGCCGAGGCGATGGTGCCGACGGAACCGATCATCAGGGTGGTCAACAGGGTTCGGGTGGTCATGCAGGCGGTGCGATTCATCGTGCGTTCCTCCAAGGGCCGGTCGAGCCGGTGGGTAAAAACATTCTCCCGCGGGGACAGACTTCGTCCCGCTGAATCGGACCGGGCTCCTCTCGGAGCCCGGCCCGGAAAAGGTGATCGTTTAGCGACGACGGAAGGCGGCGAGGCCACCGAGCGCCAGCAAAGCCGCTGAGGCCGGCTCGGGGACGATGCCAAACGAGGCGTCATCCGCCGCGATCTGGATGTTGGCGAACACACCGTCATTGACGAAGCTCTGCACGGCGAGCACGACGTTCGCACGGGTCGCGGTCGGAGGAGCCACGGCGGACACCTCGAACTGCTGGTACTCCGAGGTCAGATCATCCTGAAGCAGGATCTGGTTCGATCCGAGAGGGCCGTCACCCGCATCAAACCACTCGATGCGGAACTCAACGGCGTTGCCCGAGTTGACGATCTCCTTGGCGAAGATCGAGGCGACATACTCGACGCCAGCGGAGATGCCAGGGATCTGCTGCACGTGACCGGTGAACGAGTCAAAGCCGGGTGTAGTGGGCACAGTCGGATTATCCGTGTTGCCGGTGATCCGAAGGAACAGCGCCTGGTTGCCGGAGTTGGCCTCCGACGCTGGGAGCACGTCGTTGAACGCCGCGAGGGTCACTCCGGGAGGGCCTCCAAAGAAACCGTTCCAGTTGGTGGCAACCGAGAAATCAAAGCCCAGCGGGTCTTCGAAGCCGGGGTTGTTCAGCATGTTCGCCGAAGCAACCGACGACATGCCGACGACGGCAACGAGGCAGGTGGTGGTGAGCAGACTCTTCATGATCTTTTCCTCCCTTAAGGTGGGTAGCGCCAACGAGGCGCTTGAGTGAAACCTAGAAACTTCGAATCAGATCAGCGGCCAACGCGACCGCATAAAAAAACAAAACAGAGTCAAGTGGCAATCGGTGCCGGGCCCGTGGTCCCGTTCACCTCGAACCAAGCGCGAAGTGATCGACCGAGCTTCGCGGGCTGGAAATCAGCGTCAGTCACCAGGGTGTTGAGCAACTCCAAGGCTTCACTACCGAGACGCTTGGCATCTTGGCAGACCGCACTCATCCGCGGATAGACCGACGAACGGAGCTGCGAATCGTCAAAACCGACCAGCGAAACGTGACCGGGGATGTCCAGGCCGAGCGCTCGGGTCTCATTCATCGCGCCGACACAGGTGAAGGGATCGGTGATGAAGATCGCGGTGGGCCGATCGGTCATGGTCATCACCCTGCGGATCATCTGGCTCCCGCCTTCGAGATTCGCGGGTGTCTGGATGATCATTCGCGGATCAACGCCGATGCCTGCCGCTTCGAGTGCTTCGCGATACCCCGCCATGCGGTCACGGTGGTCCGTGTCGTCCACGACATTGGTAGCGATGGCGATGCGTCGATGCCCCAGATCGATCAGGTGCTCGATCGCTTCTCGGCTGGCTTGTTTTGATTCGTAATCGACGGTCACGATGGTGGAGGAATCGAAACGATCACCCACCACCACGGCGGGGAATCCCTCTTCGGCGATCGCTGCACAGTAGTGACGCGTGGTCTCGGTCGTCCGCAGCACCGCCCCCCGAACACCTTTACGCAGAAACATCTGGCTGAAGGTCTCCGAAGTCTGACGGGCCTGCCGGGCGTTGATCACAACCAGATCAAGTTGATGCTGTTCGAGCGTCTCGAAGATCCCCTGGACGATCGCTGCGTCGTAGGGGGAATCCAGCGTGGTGTGGTCGGTGTAAACGTAGGCGATGTTTCCGGTCGATCGGCGGCCAATCGATGGGACATAACGCGACTCGTTCGCGACCATGAGCACCTTCTGACGGGCACCATCACTGACCCGCGGATGATTGTTGAGCACCCGCGAGACCGTGGCGGTCGAGACACCGGCCAGCTTGGCTATTTCGCGGACAGAGGCCATTGCTGTAACTTTCCGAAGTGGCTGGAATCTCGAATCTTGAAATCCGTCATGTAACTGATACTGTCATGTAACTTAACTCGACTCTCGCGAAAGTCAAGGCATACTAGAGGGAATCACGGATTTTTAGAGCATCTTCAGCGTTATGAAACCTTCCATGTAACGCGCGTTACACTATAGTTGTTACCTGTGACACGCATCTGGACCGGGCCTGACACCCGAATAATCTCGATTCACACCCCAGCTCACTCTCGCCAGAAACTGGACCCTCATTATGACAACCACATCAACACGGGCTTTCTATAAGCATCTGGCTCAAAAGACATCGCGAAAGACTCCCGACCGCCAAGAGAGTATCGAGACCACATTAGGCGTCGAGGCTTACCGAATTCCGAACTTCGATCAGTTACCCCCCTTTCTTGTCAGCCTGCTCTCCGAGGGGGATACCTGGTGCTTCGTCTCGTCCCGGGGGGCACTGACCGCAGGTCGCGTCGAGCCAGCTCACTGCCTGTTCCCCTATATCACAGACAACGAACTCCATCAGGCTCACACGCACACCGGACCGATCACGCTGGCGCGGGTGTCGCGCGATAGCAAGACTACTTTATGGTCGCCGTTGCGCGATCCACTCAGTGATCGCACGACGCGGAGTCTCGCCAAGACGATCCTCAGCGACCGGCTCATCGCGGAAGAGCATCACAGCGAACTCAAGCTAGATTATCGCAGCCAACTCGCGCCCACAGCACAACTCGGCATCATCCGTAGCGTGACGATCCAGAACACGTCAACATCCCGCCCCGTCGATATCGACCTGATCGACGGCTACACAGGATTGATCCCCTCGAACGTCAACCTGACCACGCTCAGTCGAGCCTCCTGCCTTGTCGATGCGTACACCCAGGCGGAAGTTGATCCGAAAACAACCCTTGCGACGATCTCACTGACCGCTGGAATAGTCGACACCGCAGAGCCTGCCGAGTCACTGCACGCCAACATCGCGTGGTCGACCGGTCTTGACCCCAACGCCATCACGCTGGACGCCAACCAACTCAACTCATTCCGCGATGGCAAACGCCCCGAGCCCCAGATTCTGGTCCAGGGACAGCGCAGCGGTTACCTCATTCATACCTTGATTCATCTCGAACCGGGCGAGAGCAAGACGTGGCACATCGTGCTTGATGCCAGACAGACTCAGGGTCGTATCGTCGAGGTCCAGAATCTGCTTCGTGATCCGGCTGCTGCTGAGATGACGATCGAGCAGGCTCTGGCGGCCACCGCATCAGGATTGACCCGTAACGTCGAGAGCACCGATGCCGCTCAGACAACCGGCGACGCCATCAGCAGCGCCCACCACCGCAGCAATGTACTCTTCAATAATGCCCGTGGTGGTGTGCCTGCGAGCAACTACGACGCCCCGGCCGCCGACGTCATCGATTTTGTTACAACCCGCCACCGCCCCGCCGCCGAGCCGTTCAAGAAGCTTCTGGGTGATAGCACCACGATCAACACGCTCGACCTCATCGAGCGGGCAGCAGACTCCGCTGATCCAGACCTTCAACGGCTCGCACTCGAATACCTCCCGCTGACCTTTGGTCGCCGTCATGGCGACCCTAGTCGACCCTGGAACTACTTCGCCATCCACGTGCAGGACGAGCACGGCGAGCCCATCCTCAATCATCAGGGCAACTGGCGCGACATCTTCCAGAACTGGGAAGCCCTTGCACTGAGTTTTCCCGCATTCCTGCCCGGCATCATCAGCAAGTTCGTGAACGCCTCGACCCTTGATGGTTTCAACCCCTATCGCATCACTCGAGACGGCATTGATTGGGAAAAGCCCGACCCCGAGGACCCATGGGCCAACATCGGCTACTGGGGCGATCATCAGATCATCTACCTGCTGCGACTCCTCGAAGCACTCAGCGATCACGACCCCAAGACACTCAACAAACTGCTGGCGAGTCAATGCTTCACCTACGCCAACGTGCCTTATCGAATCAAGCCCTATGCCGACATGGTGGCGGACCCCCGAAGCACCATCACCTTCGATGCTGATCTGAACCGCGAGATCGATCGCCGTGTCGAGAACCTTGGCTCTGATGGCCGCCTGCTGCTGACTCGGCAAGGCAAGGTGCATCACGTCGGCCTGGTCGAAAAACTGCTTATCCCGCTGCTCAGCAAACTGTCCAACCTCGTGCCCGATGGCGGGGTCTGGATGAACACCCAGCGACCCGAGTGGAACGACGCCAACAATGCCCTGGCAGGCTACGGCGTCTCGGTGGTAACGCTCGCCTATGTGCACCGCTACGCCAGCTTCATGCACAAGCTCATTCAAGAAACGACTGACAACACGCAGAAGCTCTCAACGCACGTCGCCGACTGGCTCAAGTCAATCTCAGACACACTGGAAGGCGTCGATACGCAACTCGCTGCTGGCCTGAATGCTCAGACGCGCCGCACCATCCTTGATCGCCTCGGAGAGGCTTTTGAGACGTACCGATTGCGAGCTTATGCAGATGGGCCCGGCGAACCGCGCGACATCACGCGCGAGCAGCTCCTCACCCTTCTCGATCGCGCTCGAACCATCAGCGCCCAGGGACTCGACGCCAACCGCCGAGACGACAATCTTTACCACAGCTATAACGTGCTCGATCTGACCAATGATCAGGCAGAAATCAAGCGACTCCCGCTCATGCTCGAAGGCCAGGTGGCCGCCCTCTCCTCTGGCGCACTCGACGAGCATCGGTCGATCAGCCTGCTCGAATCACTCCATCAATCTCCTCTGTACCGCGATGACCAAAAGACGTTCATGCTCTACCCCAAGCGAGAGATGCCCTCGTTCCTGAGTAGAGCCGTCGTCGCCGAACACCTTGCCGCTTCGTGCTCCGCTGTTGAGCGTCTCGAATCCGCTGGCGATCGCACGATCCTCTATCGCGATGCGAACGGCGAACTTCGATTCGCAAGCTCTCTGATCAACTGCAAAGCGCTCGATAACGCAATCACAAAGATCAGCGCCGTCAGCCTGAGCGAGGATGACCGAGCCGCTCTGCACGATCTCTATGAACAGGTCTTTGAGCATCAGTCCTACACCGGCCGCTCGGGCAGTATGTTTGCCTACGAGGGCAACGGCTGCATCTACTGGCACATGGTCGCCAAGCTGCTCCTCGCCGCACAGGAAGCCTCGGACACGGCAAGCACACCGGAGGCTGCAGCCAACCTCCAAACGCTCTACACGCGCATCCGCTCGGGCCTGGGCTTTAACAAGACCGCCAGTGAGTACGGCGCCTTCCCGCTCGACGCCTACTCACACTCCGCCTGGTCCACGGGGGCACGCCAGCCCGGCATGACCGGCCAGGTCAAGGAAGAGGTCATCACCAGGCGTGCGGAGCTAGGCGTCCGGGCCTTCCACGGCGCGTATCACTTCAAGCCTTCAAGCATCGCCGAGGCCGAATGGCTCGCCGAACCAACCACACTCAGCTTCCACGATCTCCACGGCAATCAGCAAACACTCTCGCTGGAGAACGACGAGCTCGCCTTGACGCTCTGCCAGGTTCCCGTGATCTACCGAAAAAAAGGCAACGACCCTGCGATCCATATCCACCACAGCGATCGCAGCATCACCACCATCGATCGCCATTCGCTTCCCCCTGAGGTCAGTCAATCGATCATGCGCCGCGAAGGCAAGGTCACCAAGCTGGTGATTGAAGCCTAAGCGTTAGATGGGGAGATGCCCGCAGGCCCAGAGCAGCCCGCGTCGGAGGATCTCTTTTGCTTCGGGAACCTGAAGATCGGCGTTGACGTGCCCTAGCGAACTGTAGAACACCCGACCTCGACCGTACTTCTTCGTCCACACCACCGGCATGACCACACCCTCGATCCACTCGTCGTAGGTCCCAGCGAATCGGGTCGTTGCCAGCACCTCCACTGCGGGATCAACGTGCAGATAGTACTGCTCCGAGTGCATCGCAAAGTCAGCTATTCCCTGGGTGATCGGGTGTGAGGTCGCTTTCACTTGCACCGTGTAATCGATGATGTTCCCAGGGTGCGCGACCCACTGCCCACCAACCATGTAATGATAGTCGGTGTCCTTCCGGAATGAGTCAGCCATCCCGCCGTGGAACCCAGCCAGCCCGATGCCTGACTTGATCGCCGAGCGCAGCCCCTCGCTCCGCTCTGGCGCAATCTCCTCCATCGTCCAGATCGGCACGATCAGCCCATACCCCGCCATCCGTTTAGCATCGGCGTAAACACTCAGGTCGTGCACAACCTCAACCTCAAAGCCCTCGTCATCGAGCAGCCCGCGCACGGTCTGAGCACAATGATCCGGCTCGTGACCATCCCACCCGCCCCAGTTCACCAACGCCTTCTTCGGCAGCATCGCCTTGTTCTCCTGTCTCAAACCAGCTCGAGCTCACCAACCGGTAGTCCCGCAGGCATCGCCTCTGGTCGTTCGACTGTGCTCTTCACAGAAACACTCGTGCCCTTGCCCGCCGCTTCCTGAACAGTGAGCATCACATCGAGCACATGATGAGCCAACGCACCTGACACACGATGCGGGCGATCACGCAGGACCCCCTCGGCCATGTCCGCAAGGCCGATGCTCCGATAGTTGTCGGTGTAGCCGTGCGTCAACTCGACTTCCTCAAACTCGCGCTCACCCCACTTCACCAGCGACACCGGGCCCTCGAACATATTTGGATCGGGCACCAGCAACGAGCCTTCGGTTCCATGCAGTTCGATAGGGCGATGCTTTGTCCCTGCGGTATCGAAACTCATCAGCATCGTGATGATCGCCCCCTGCTCGAAGCGCAGGTGCGCCGACAGGTGCGTATCGACCTCCACCCGCAGCTTACGCCCCATGTTCTTCTCGCTTGTGCACGTCCGCTCGCCCGAACGATGAGACATCGACTGGACCTCCGCGACCGGCCCCAGCATGTTCACCAGCGCGGTGATGTAGTACGGGCCCATGTCCATCAGCGGGCCGCCGCCCCGGAGAAAATAAAAATCCGGATTCGGATGCCAACTCTCCGGGCCAGCGCTGAGCATCACCGCGGTGCCGTGCACGGGGGTCCCGATCGCCCCCTGGTCCACCAGGTGTCTGCAGGTCTGATGCCCACCCCCCAGGAATGTGTCGGGCGCACAGCCCACACGCAGACCCTTGGACCTCGCCAGCGAGAGCACCTCCTCGGCGCTCTCACGATCCAGTGCAAAAGGCTTCTCACAGTACGCATGCTTTTCCGCTTCGAGAATCTGCAGATTCACCGAAGCGTGCGCCTGAGGCGGGGTGATGTTCAGGACGATGTCCACATCTTCACTCGCCAACAGGTCATCCACTCCCCGCGCCTCCACCGAGAACTCCGTCGCCTTCGCCTGCGCCAGCGACTCGTTCATGTCCGCACAGGCGACAATCTCCATCGACGAAAACGTCCGCGCATGACGAAGGTACGCACCGGAAATATTCCCACAACCAATCACACCAACTCGTAGAGGTCGCTCAACCAACATGGTCCCCTTTGCTCCTCTTGAGGATTCTGGAGGAAGGTACAAGCAGGAGGCAAACAGATCACCACCAGGAAACCGTATCTTCGCCCCGATGTGTTCGATTCACAAGTCACGCAACTCGACCTTGGAATAAGACCAAGCCCACAATGTTCAGCTTTAAATGTTCACAAAAGTTAAGATGAGATCGATTCGCCCTCGCCCTCGACAAAGTCATCGATAGAGACACGATCATGAGCAACGTCCTCCGTTCCCTCGGCTTGGTCCTGCTACTCACCGGCTTCTGCGAAGCCAAGCCACTGCGCACGGCTGTCATCCTCCAGTCCGCTGGCTTTGTCCACGAGGTCGTCAAACCCGGCCCCGACAGCACGCCTTCTGCGGTCGAGCAGGTCCTGTCCGGACTCTCTGAGAACCAGGGTCTCACGCTCTGGTTCACCCGCGACGCTGCCGAGGTCACACCCGACCGACTCGAATCCCTCGATCTGATCATCCTCTACACGACCGGCAATATCCCCCTTGACGCCGGAGCCCTCGACCAGTGGG
This sequence comes from Phycisphaeraceae bacterium, assembly GCA_040222855.1. Classification (NCBI taxonomy): domain Bacteria; kingdom Pseudomonadati; phylum Planctomycetota; class Phycisphaerae; order Phycisphaerales; family Phycisphaeraceae; species Phycisphaeraceae bacterium. The sequence goes on from JAVKCD010000018.1 coordinate 374,452, forward strand.
TCCGCCAAGGCGGGCTGCTCCTGGGTATCCACTGCGCAACCGACACCCTGAAGGATGACCCCGCCTTCGTCTCCCTGCTCGGAGCCGCCTTCCGCGACCACCCCTGGAATGCTAACGACACCGTCACCATCAAGACCCTCGACCCACATCACCCCGCCACACGACCCTACGCCCCCAGCGCGACCTTCAAGGAAGAGGTCTACCGCTTCCGCCAGCCGCCCTCGCCCGCCAACAGCATACTCATCGAACTCGACACCGAAGACACCGAGAAAAAGGCTGATGGCCCCACGCCCTCCATCGCCTGGTCGCGGCCTCACGGTGCCGGCCGGGTCTTCTACACCTCCCTTGGACATCGTGAAGACGTCTGGCGGTCTGATCACTTCAGGCAGCACCTCGCAGGTGCCCTGACATACCTCCGCACCGGCCAGCCCCGCGACCCCTGGGTTTTTCGTTCCGTGCTCGATGGCAATGCGCGCATGATGACCCTCGCCCTCCACGACCACCTCTACCTCGCCTTCGATAGCAAACAAGGCCTCTGGACTCAGGCATGGCAAGGCGACGTGACGCTCCAGGGTGCCGTCTACGACGGCCGCCACGGCCCCCAGCCCGTTGCCGAAGCCATACAAACCTACTTCCAGACCGATCCCAAAGCCCACTGGTCTCTCAACGACCAGCCCATCACCTACCGCTACGACGGCTACCGCTTCCTGAACGACCACGTCCAGATCAGAGGCCGATTGATCACCGACGCTGACGACATCATTCACATCACCGAGACTCCGACCGCTCACCCCAACCCCGACGCAAGCCTTGCCTGGCACCGCCGCATCACCGTTCGTGGTCTGCCCGCCGATGCTGTCCTGTCAACACCCGTGAGCATTTCCGGTTCTCGATTCATGATCGATCACAACGGCAGAACCACGCTCCAGCGCAACAGCGCCGGTCAGACGCGCCTGCTCATCCAGAACGATGGCGACTACACCCTCCAGCTCACCTTAAAGCCAACACCCGCTCCTGAACATGACGCGGAAACCAACCGGGAAACCAGCCCATGACGCGCACTCTTTTAACGCTTCTTCTCACCCTGATCACCACACTCCTAGCACCTGCGCGCGTTGCTGCGCAGGACACACTCCTTCGCGCACCCGATGGGGCCGCCTTGACCCCCGGGATCTCGGTGCGCATCTATCACATTGTGCAACCCCTCCATCGCATCCCGCAGCTCATTGAAAGCCAGACCCCCAACGTCTCCTTCATTCACCCCGACTTCAACCTCATCGACGACGATTTCGTCCTCGAAGACGAGTACCTCACCATCGTTAATGGCTACTTGCTCGTAGAAGTGCCCGGTGAATACGAACTCCGACTGATCTCCGACGACGGCTCCCGCCTTTATCTCTTTAACAAAGCCATCATCAATCACGATGGTCGTCACCGTGCCACTCCCTCCGACGCTCTGATCACCCTTGACACCGGTCTACACGCCTATCAGGCCTATCACTTCGAGAACGCCGGCGGTGCAGAACTCAGACTCCAATGGAGACCACCCGGTGCAGACGACTTCATCCCCGTCCCCACCGAAAACCTTTACGCCCCCGCCGATGAAGTCCGTGTTACCTCCCCGGGTGCCAAGAAAATCGTCACCAACCTAGGCCTCGTCAGCCCCGGCGACGGCTCACCCCTCGACGCCGTCCACCCCAGCTTCACCATGACCCCCCTCGCCTCCGAACGCTTCCAGCCCCGCGTTGGCGGGCTCGCCCAGCTCCCCGATGGCCGCATCGCCCTCGCCACCTGGGACGGCGAAGTCTTCCTGCTCGATGACCACGACCAGACCGCCGACGAACTCAACATCCAGCCCTTCGCCTCCGGACTCGCCGAGCCCCTCGGCATCGCCGTGGTCGATGGACGCATCTACGTCCTCCAGAAACAGGAGCTCACCGAGCTGATCGACCACGATAAGGATGGTGTCGCCGACGAATACCGCGCCGTCGCCTCAGGCTGGCCCGTCTCCGCCAACTTCCACGAGTTCGCCTTCGGGCTCGCCTATCACAACAACCACTTCTACTTCAACCTCGCCACCGCCATCGACCCAGGAGGTGCGAGCACCAACCCGCAGGTCTACGGCCGCGGCACCGCCGTCGAGGTCGATCCCACCACCGGCGACTTCCGCTACTTCGCTGGCGGGCTACGCACACCCAACGGCATCACCATCGGTCCGGATGACCAGCTCTACGCCACCGACAATCAGGGCGACTGGCTCCCATCTTCCAAACTGGTCCGACTCCGTGAAGGTGCCCACTATGGCAACCACATCCAACCCCCCGGTCCCTTCGACGACCAGCCCGAAACGCCCCCCGTGGTCTGGCTGCCCCAGGGCGAGATCGGTAACTCCCCCGGCGAACCGATCGCCATCCACGAAGGACCTTACGCCGGACAGATACTCCTCACCGACGTCACCCATGGCGGACTTAAGCGCGTGTTCCTCGACCCCATCGACGGCATCGACCAGGGAACCGTCTTCCGCTTCTCTCAAGGCCTCTCGGCAGGCTCCAACCGAGTGCTGTGGTCTGACGATGGATCACTTTACGTCGGCGGGATCGGCTCCCGCGGCAACTGGGGGCAGACCGGCAAACTCCGCTACGGACTCGACCGACTCGATCCCACCGGCGTCACCCCCTTCGAGATGCTCGCCATCCGCGCCATGAGCAACGGCCTGGAAATCACCCTCACCCAACCCCTCGCCGACGACGCCTATCTCGAACCTGAAAGTTTCGAGCTTATCCGATGGTGGTACGAACCCACCGCATCCTATGGCGGACCCAAGATAGACCCCACCAGCTTCCTACCCGAATCCGTCACGATCAGCCCTGACCGCAAAACCATCTTCCTGGAGATCAACGAACTCCGCGAAGGCCACGTCTACTACACCCGATGGCTCGGTGACCCCCGCTCGGCGACTGACGAATCCCTCTGGACGACCGAGGCCTGGACGACCCTCAATAAGGTTCCTGCCAACCGCACAGGCACCGTCAACCCCGAACCCTGGCGTCACAACACCCTGACCAAAGCTCAAAGCGCCGAGGGCTGGCAGCTCCTATTCGACGGCCAGAGCCTCGACGGCTGGCACGCCTACGGCCGAAACCTGCCCCCACAAGGGTGGACGGTTGCCAATAGCACGCTGACGCGTACCGGGCCCGGCGGCGACATCGCGACCGATCAGCGCTACGGTAACTTTGAGCTACAACTCGAATGGGAAGTCACCCCCGGCGGGAACTCCGGCATCTTCTACCGAGCCTCCGACGAATCCCGCCCCGCCTGGCACACCGCACCCGAGATGCAGGTTCTCGATAACACTCGACATGCTGATGGCACCAACCCCCTGACCTCCGCTGGGGCGCTCTACGCCCTGATCCCTCCCTCGATCGACGCTACCTACCCCGCCGGACGCTGGAACCGTGTGCGTCTTGTTGTCAACGGCTCGAAGGTCGAGCACCACCTCAACGGCAAGCTCCTGCTTGAGGCCGATCTCGCATCCCCGGCATTCCGCCAACTCATTGCCGAGAGCAAGTTCGCCGACTTCCCCGACTTCGCGCGATCACCCGAAGGACACATCGTCCTCCAGGACCACGGCGACACCGTCCACTACCGCAACATCATGATCCGCCAACTCGACTGACCTCACGCCGCCCGCCGACGCCGGCAACCCAGCAGCCCCAGCAGAACGACACCTGCTACTGGCTCAGGAATGGTCGTCGCATCGAACCCGAAGTTCGACGCCAGCGTCGAGAGATCGATCAGGTCCACGACGCCATCGCCGTTGAAGTCCGCTTCACCAAACCCGGTCACGGACTGATCGAAGTTTGACGCCAGCGCCGAGAGGTCAATCAGATCAACCTTGAAGTCGAGGTTCGCATCACCCGGGGCGGATCCGAACAACTGCTCCACCCAGAAGGCGATGTCGCCGGCGTCGACATCGAGGTCGCCATCAAGATCAAACGCCAGGTCCGACCCACCAAGAGCCGCATACAGCAGGTCCAGGTCGGCGATCTCAAAGACGCCCGAGCCGTCGAAGTCTCCCAGCAACTGCAACGCCGTGATGATCCCCTGGCTCTGCAGCAGGCTGATATCCCAAAGCGTCGTGTCAATCAACGACGTATCGAACCAGCCGGTGATGCTGGCACCGGGATCGATCGAGAAGACCTGGTAGGTCGTTCCGGCTGCCGGACGGTTGCCGAGCAGCTCGATCTGCAGGAAGCCTTCCAGGTTGGCGAAGCTGTCAAAATCGATCGAAAGTCGGTCGATGACGAATGGCGAGTTACCGATTTCGAGCAGGAGCGTGGCGCCGGGCTGGAGGTCGTAGCCCATCCCGCCCTCGAAGAAGGCCGTGCCGGCGAAGCCGTTGAAGGGGCTATCGATTGTGCCGCCGGGTGAGAAGACACCGCCTTCCTGCGTGAAGGTCGATGGGTCTGCGTCGAACGTAATGATGTTCTGGATGTTCAGCCGACCGGCGGTGAGTTCGATGCCGTCGAGGCCGCCGTTGACGGTGGAGATCGTGAGCACGGCGTCTGGGTGACTGATCAGGACCTCCAAGCCGGGCGTAAAGCTATCGAGATTGCCGATCCTGGCATTGGCCAGTGGCGCGACTTCGATGATGCTGCCGGGCAGGCTTTCGAGGTCGTTGATGGAGGTGTTGCCGCCGAGGATGAGGCTGTCGCCGAACGTATCGAGGATGAGGATATCAATCTCAACATCTTCGATCAGCGTCGAAGTGCCGCCGCCGGGCAGAACCTCGATATCACCCTCGACTGTCCCGCCACGCAGTTGCGCTCCCACGAGTTGGATGCTTGAGAAGCTCAGTGTCCCCCCAGGGCCGCCTTCCTCAGCGGGGCCGTTAAGCAATACGCCGTCTTCGATGTAGAGGGTGGTGCCTTCGAGGTAGCCGCCTCGGTTGTCCATGGCTTCGCCATTCATTTCTACGAATCCGGCAACAATGGTTCCGCGGTTGACGAAGGCGAAGTCGGTGATGAACTGGGTATCGGCCTGGAGCTCGTTAAAGGCGTTGCTGGTGTCGCCGGTGAAACTGCCTTCTTCACCGGGCTGGATGTTGGCGAGTTCGGCGACCACGGGGTCGTTCTCGTTGGCGACAAGCGAGCCAGCGGGCACGACGACCGTGCTGCTGATGCCTTCGATGAAGAGGTTGCTGGTATTGATTGTTCCAAAATTGGTGACCCCGACCTCAGAGCCAATGCCGCCGTAGAGATCGGTTTCGAGATTGAGTGTGATGTTCTCGCCGATGGTGAGTCGGTCGCCGGCGTTGGTGCCGAAGATCCCATCGAAGATGGTGAAGGCTCCAGAACCCTCGATCTTGACGCCACCAGCCCCTATAAGCAGCCCATCGCCTGAGCTTGCATCTAGGCTGCCAAGCGAATCGATCGTGATGGTACCGACCAGCTCGAGTATCCCAAGGTTACTGAAAGCGTTCCCCGTGATCGTCACATTCTCAAGCGTGGTGTCTTCCATGCTGAGATCGCCGACGGTACCGCCGATGATCCATACAAACGAGGTGCTTCCGGAGATCACGCCCCCTTCGTTGTCGATGGTGGTATCGAACAGTTGGCCTTCACTCGATGCATCACCTGAAATGTGGCCACGGTTGATCAGGCCGATGGTGACGCCATCGGCGGTGCCGAAGGAGTCGATCTGCGCGTCGAAGCCCAGCGCGATGAATCCGTTATTCTCGAAGATGAGCTCATCTCCGCCTACGGAGCCCGAGAAACCACCTCCCTCGAAAAAAACGGTCGCGTCTTGGCCGAGCACCACACGGGTGCCGGCCGACTCGGCGGTCAGCTCTGTTCCAAAGAACTCGAGGCCGCCGTTATCGATGATGAGATCGTCGTCGAGGATGATGGTCCCGTCGCTAAAAGTCACGAATGACCCGGGCGTGAGGCCCAGTTGGCCCTCGATGCGTAGGGTGCCGACAAATATCTCGGTTGCGTCGCCGAGCGTGACATTGCGCAGCGTGCCATCAAGAAACATGTCGACGCCTGCGCCAAGCCGGGAGTTGATGAAGGTGGTATTGGAGGCGCTGACAGAGTCTTGACGAAAATCACCGCCAAGCACCGTGGCATCCTGGGTCGTAAGCGTGAAAACCTCAGTGGTATCGGCCTGACGGAAGTCGAAGGTTCCGTCGACGAGGTTCAAGTCTCCTTCGATTCCGCCCTTGACCGTGAAGCCGGGCATGGCGTCATCCATGCTCCCGGCGGGGTCGATCGTCGATCCGAACATGCTGACGACACCGTCGCCGACATCGAGGTTAATGACGGTGTCGTCACCATCTACGTCGCCGAACTCGACGTAGCCTGCGCCGGTCTGGCCGGTCAGCTTTAGATCGAATTGGTTGCCACCAGAAACACGTAGCAGGGTTAGTGCGTTAAAGTTGGGGCCGACATCGACCGTCATGGTCACGTTATCGTCGAGGAGGATGTCATCGATAAAGACTTCGTCGATGCCCTGGAACTGGAGTTGTCCGACGGAAGCCGCCTCAGTGATGAAGATGCTTGCGCTTGCAAACTGGCTGCTCGGGATGCCGATGAACGTGACATCCTCGAAGCTGCTGCTGGAGTTGAAGGTGGCTTGTTGGCCCACTTCGATGGTGCCGCCAGAGAAGGATGAGCTATCGAAGTCGATGTTGCCTTCGGCCCCAATGACTGAATCATTGACCAAATCAAGGTTGTTGCCGCTCAGGTTCCCGGTAACTCGCAGCGGGACGGTCAGCGCGATGAAGCTGCTGTTGATGGTCAGGTCGGTGATGTCGTAGGTGCCAGTCCCGCCAATCATGCCCGCACTGTTGTTGATGCGCAGATCGCTGACAGTGAAGTTGCCGTCGTTGTGCAGTCGGACGTTATTGAGGTTGATCGTGTTGCCGGAGATGTTTCCGCCGGCGCGGTTGAGCAGGAAGGTATCCTGGATCGTTAGCGGGGCGACGCCAAGGATGGTTCCGCTGTTATCCAGCCCCGGCGTGTTCCGCATCGCGTTGCCAGTCGGGTCGATGACCAGCGCACCGAGCGTGGCGCCCGCGAGAAGCGGGGCGTTGGTGATGGTGCCCTCGTTGATCATGAGTAACTGATTGTTACCCAGAACACCATCGATCGAAAGCGTGTGATCAGCGCGTTGCGTGATGCGGTCGGTCGATCGCAAGCCTTGCATCGAAGTGAGGCCGCCGCCAAACGATGCGATCACGCCATCGCCCTCGAGCACGATGTCCGGGCCGGTAAAGCGAAGGGTGCCGGTCGCGCCCACGGCGTTGTTGAGCTGGATGGTGCCGTCGTTGGTGATCAGCCCGCTGCCGGGGCGCTCGACGAACTGCTCGATCGTCAGCGACATCCCGGGCTGGATCGTAATCGAGGAGAGATTTGCCACATCGAGATGATCGATGGCGACGCTCACGTCCTGGCTGACCTGAGCAAACACCGGCGTCGACTGGCTGCCGACTTCGACATTAAAGGCATACCCGCCCAGCACGTTCTGCGGGAAACCGGGCCAGCCAACGAGTTCGCCAGGACCAGGCGGGAGACCGGTGTCGTTGTTGGTGACGGTCCACTTTGACGGGTCCGACCAGGCTCCTGTGCCCGAAGTGGCCCAGACCGCGTCGTAAACCGGGTTGTCCGGCGACGCGGTCACGAACATGAACTCGCCATCATTGAGGAACTGCTGCTGCGCCGAGTAGACGTTGCCTGCGGTCTCGAATGAGAAGAAGAAGTGCTCGGTGTTCTCGGGGATGAGCGTCGTGTAAACGCCAAAGCTCCCAAGGCCAGGCAGGACCTGATCGGTGATGCCGCCAAAGAGCGGATCGTTGACCGCGCCGCCAATGAGCAGGCGTTCGCCAAAGCCCTCCTGCCCGACGCCGAAACGCGGGTTCTCCAGCGTCTCGGGGCGAGCGCTGTAGAGCACAAGCAGGTCGTAGCCGACGAAGGCGGAGACGTCTTCGACGTTGAGGTCGTACCGAGCGATGCCGCCGAGGGCGTTGGCGGGCGTCTGGCTGACGAGGGTTACGCCGGGCGAGACTTCGATGAGCGTGGCGTCCAGGTCGGTCAGGCCGAAGGCCTCGGCGCCGCCAACGAGGTTGGGAAGATTGGGGACCAGCGGGGCATCGGCGATGAAGGGGTTGGGTGAGAGCGAGCCGATCCGCGTGGTGCTGTCCTGTCCGGTGACCGACCCGCCGAAGACACCTTTTGATGATGCGCCGGGGAGCACCGCGTTGGTGCCAACCAGAAAGCGACCTAAACCCCCCTCATCACTGGACCTGGTGTTGTCCCCGCCCTGCCCGCCGGAGAGGTCGATGGTGCCGCCGCCGGAGACGGTGGTGCCGACGAGTTTGACGGTTCCGCCGGACCCGCCGCCGGAGTGGCCTCCGCGGCCGCCGCTGCCACCATCGCCACCGGCTCCGCCGATCTCGCCATCGGCCCCGGTCTGGCCGGGGAAGTTGGGTCCGATGAAGATGATCGGGGTGAAGGGGATGGAGTAGGTCTGGACGCCCGGGAGCCCGATGGTGCCGTTCTGGAAGAACCCGCCGCCTTGGCCGGCATTGCCTGTATCGCCGGAAGTGCCTGCTGAACCAGTGGTTCCATTGCCGCCGGTGGCCGAGGCCATGCCCTGATAGATAACCTGTCCCTGGGCTTCGATGGAGAAGGCCCCGCCCCCTGCGCCGCCGTCGGCGCCCTGGCCACCGATGCCGCCATCGCCACCGGTTCCGCCGTCGCCCCCGCGTCCGCCGATGCCTCCGGTTCCACCGAAGGACCAGCCGGGTGTGGTGGGGTTGGGGATGGGGACGATGGCCCATGCCCCGCCGCCGGAGGCCCCGCCGCCACCGCCGCCGCCGCCGCCACCGCCCTGCCCGCCGCCTCCACCTCCCCCGCCTCCGCCGCCGGCTCCGCCGGTTAAGTTGAAGGTTGACTGGGTGTTAGAGCCACCCTGGCCGGTTCCGCCCGCGCCGCCGGACTGGCCGTCGAAGCCGTCGAAGCCGACGTTGCCGTCGGTGGGTTTGAGGATGTTGCCGGTGAGGGGTCCTGAGATGAACTCGAAGGGGAGGGGGATGCCGGGGTTGCCGCCTGTGCCGCCAGACCCGCCGCCGCCGGCGAGGATGGTGGTGGTTCCGCCAGCGGTTCCTGCGGTGCCGCCTGCGCCGCCGCCAGCGACCTGTCCGAAACCGGCGGACCCGGAAGTTGCTGATACGCCTGGGTTTGCATCAACGGCATCGCTGCCGACCTTGCCGTCTTTGCCACCGAAGGAAGGGACCGGGGCGGGGTTGAAGCCGAAAAAGAAGGCGAAGGCCCCGCCGCCGACGATAGGCTGGATGCCTGCGCCGTTACCTCCTGTGGCGCCGGAACTTGCGCCGCCGCCGGCCATGCCAAGTCCGCCGGCTCCGCCGCCTGGGCCGGCTTGGGTGCCGAGTGCGGAGAAGTCGATGGTGGCGCCTGTGCTTATAAATGCATTGTTACCAACGAGAAAGGTGGCTGGTGCGGAGCCGGATCCGGTGAGGGTGTCGGTGGCGTTGAGGACGAAGTCGCCGGAGAAGGTGAAGGTGGCGACGCCGTTCTGGTGGGAGGCGGCGACGAGGCCTTCGGGGGCACCCCAAGTGGTGGCGGTGGTGAGGTTGGTGATGGTGAGGAGGTCGGTGTCGACGACAAGCTGATCTGTAAGTGCTGTTGTGGCCGATGTTAAGGAGAGTGCGGCGGCGAGGAGCGTGGTGGTGGACCTGGTGATAGAGGCCTTGGGGTGGTCCATGGTTGTGCCCTTCTGCCCTGCGTGATGGCGGGGGATGTGGAGAGATGTCGGGACCACAGGCGAGGTCCGTGGGGTATAGGTTAACGCATGGATGGGGATCACCCCAGCGAAAATGGGCCGGAAAGCGGCATAAAAAGGGTCTGGAACGTGTGCGCACGGGGGGTTGGTCGTCAATCAAACGTGACCGATGGCCCCCGGAATGCGGTTGATTGTGCGCGCGCGGCCCTGCTTCGCCAAGGCTTCGCAGGGTTTGGGGTGGGTGGGGGAGTGGTGGCTTGTCTGGCTTGTCGGGGGTCTATCGGGGGGGGATCTTTCGGGTTGAAAGGCTTCCTTTTGGGGGTGGACTGGGTTAGGTTGGGAATTGTGGTTTTCTGGAGGTCCGCCGGTGGTCAGTGTGATGGATGGCACCCGGACCGACGCCGTGGACGAGAGCGGGGGCTATCTCTGTGGTCGGCAGCGGGGTGTCATGGATGCGGTGCCGGCTCTGGCCGCGACCCACTTCTACTACGACAACCAATCGATCATCGAGACCTGTGATGCTTCCGGCGGCGTGTACCAGCAGTTCGCCTGCGCCGACCAGCCGGTGATCGACCCTGATGGACTCATCGCGCCCTTCTGCTCATCCGCTGGCGACTTCCTCCCGCTGCTCTGCACGATGAACGTCACCGCGGTGACCGAAGAAGTCCGCGAAGCCTTCAACCTCGACCACGAGCAGCTCACCGAACAAGCCGCCGCG
>JAVKCD010000020.1 GCA_040222855.1 Phycisphaeraceae bacterium
ACCGCAGATTGACGCTCCGCGACAAGCCCGAGCGACAAACCCCTTGCCCGCGGCAACACAAACGGCCATCGTCCCTGTGTCGCGGCCAAGGATTCTCATCCTGATTGTCGCGCTGATCTCACCCTGATTGTCGCGCTATAGCCCAGCCTATGTGGTAGTGTCGGCGGCCGACGAGTTCCGGGACAAGACGACCAGGCCGAACCAGCTGTGGCAGACCGACTTCACTTACCTGAAGGTCATCGGCTGGGGCTGGTTTTACCTGTCCACCATCCTCGACGACTTCAGCCGCTACATCATCGCCTGGAAGCTTTGCACGACGATGAAGTCGGGCGACGTCACCGACACGCTGGACCTGGCGCTGCAGGCTTCGGGCTGCGATCAGGCGACGGTGCTGCACAAGCCACGGCTGCTCTCGGACAATGGGTCGAGTTACCCCAGACCCAGGGCAAGATCGAGCGGTGGCACCAGACTCTGAAGAACCGCATCCTGCTGGAAAACTACTACCTGCCGGGTGATCTCCGACAGCAGATCGACGCATTTGTCGATCACTACAACCACCGACGATACCACGAGAGCCTGCAGAATCTCACACCCTCCGACGTATACTTCGGACGGGGCCAGACCATTCTGAAACAGCGAGAAAAGATCAAACGAAAGACCATCGAAGCGCGACGCTTGCTTCACCGCAAATCCGCCGCATAATCAAACCAACCAGATGAGCCAGACCCATT
>JAVKCD010000021.1 GCA_040222855.1 Phycisphaeraceae bacterium
TGTGCTGAGATGGTAATCACCTGACAGGTGCCCACGAAAAAGGACGGTGGCCGCTGGCCCCTTCCGGAGCTAGATGAGAGGTGTCGAATCACTCACTAGAACCGGGGGAGTCAATGACCACCGCCCAGAAGGAAAAGATAGCGCGTCGGAAGCTGAGCCTGCTACAGCTGGCGCAGGAGCTTGGCAACGTGAGCAAGGCGTGCAAGATCGTCGGCTACAGCCGCCAGCAGTTCTACGAAATCCGCAGGAACTTCCAGACCTATGGCGCCGAGGGGTTGCTCGACCGACTGCCGGGTCCGAAGGGGCCGCATCCGAACCGCGTCCCGCAGGAGATCGAGGAGGCCATCCTGGCCCACTGCCTCGATCACCCGACCCACGGGGCGCAGCGCGTTGCAGACGAGCTCCTGCTTCAAGGCGTCCAGGTGAGCTCAGGAGGCGTCCGAGGCGTATGGAGCCGCCACGGGCTGCTGACCAAGCACGAGCGCCTTCTGCGCCTCGAAGAATCGGCCAAGGAACGCAAGCTCGAACTCACCGACGCACAGATCCAGGCGCTCGAGCGATTCAGCCCTGAGTTCCGGGAGCGCCACATCGAAGTCCACTACCCGGGCGACCTGGTGGCCGTCGATACCTTCTTCGTCGGCACCCTCAAAGGCGTCGGGAAGGTCTACCTCCAGACCGTCCTCGACTGCTACAGCCGCCACGCCTGGGCTCGGCTCTACACGAGCAAGCTCCCGCTCACAGCCGTGCAGGTGATGAACAACGATGTCCTGCCGTTCTTCGACGAACACGGCATCCGCGTCCGAGTCGTCCTGAGCGACAACGGCCGCGAGTTCTGTGGCCGACCCGACCGGCACCCCTACGAACTGTTTCTCCAACTCGAAGAGATCGAGCACCGCACGACCAGGGTCCGCCGGCCCCAGTCCAATGGCTTCATCGAGCGCTTCCATCGTACTCTGCTCGACGAGCACCTGAGGGTGAAGGGCCGCACCACCTGGTACGAGACCGTCGAGGAGATGCAGGCCGATCTCGACGAGTACCTGGCCACCTACAACACCCGCCGGCCCCACCGGGGACGAGGCATGGAGGGGCACACCCCCTACCGTGTCTTCAAGGCCGGCTTGAAGGACGCCAAGAAGGCCGCCCGCGACCGGGCAAAGGAGGACGACAGGGCAGCCTAGCCGAACGACGCTCCGGAGGGGGCCACTGTCAGGTCATTACCATCCTTGTACA
>JAVKCD010000022.1 GCA_040222855.1 Phycisphaeraceae bacterium
GATGGACTCATCGCGCCCTTCTGCTCATCCGCTGGCGACTTCCTCCCGCTGCTCTGCACGATGAACGTCACCGCGGTGACCGAAGAAGTCCGCGAAGCCTTCAACCTCGACCACGAGCAGCTCACCGAACAAGCCGCCGCGATCCCCGCAGGCTCCAATGGACTGCTCTGGCTCCCCTACCTCGCTGGCGAACGGGTCCCCGACCTCCCCCGCGCGACCGGCACGCTCCTGGGTCTGCGCCACGGCTGGCTCGACCCCGCCACGCTCTTCCGCGCCGCCATCGAAGGCACCACGCTTAACCTTGCCTGGGGTGCCCAGCGGATGCAATCCCTTGGCGTGCCCATCTCCTCCATACGACTCGTCGGCGGAGGCTCCAAAAACCCCCTGTGGCGCCAGATCGCCGCCGACATCTTCAACGTCCCGGTCAGTGCCCTCGAAGAACCCGAATCCGCCGCCCTGGGCGGGGCCCTCCAGGCCCTCTGGACCCATCACCGTCAGACCGACCCCGCCGCCGACATCACCAACCTGGCCGAACCCTTCATCGCCACAGGACCCTCGCTCAAACCCAACCCCGACAACGCCAAAACCTACGCCAGCCTCTTGGATCGCTTCGTTGATGCACTGGAAGACCATTACGGG
>JAVKCD010000023.1 GCA_040222855.1 Phycisphaeraceae bacterium
ACCGACCCCGCCGCCGACATCACCAACCTGGCCGAACCCTTCATCGCCACAGGACCCTCGCTCAAACCCAACCCCGACAACGCCAAAACCTACGCCAGCCTCTTGGATCGCTTCGTTGATGCACTGGAAGACCATTACGGGATCGGCAAAGACGAGTCACGATGACGCCCGTTTCAACGGACCCGCGCGGCTCATTTCAGCGAGAATCAACCACCATCTCATCTGCGGCATCGACCCAGCCACCCCCAAACGCCGAATAGAGCTGAATCACCGACAAAAATACCTGAGCATCGAGCTGGGCCTCGCGCAGCTCTGAGTCGAACAGGTCACGCTCAGCGTCCAGGACCTCGATGAAGCTGACGTAGCCGTTGTCGTATCGCTTGCCCGCCAGCTCTGAGTACGTCCGAAGCGCATCGACCTGACGCCCAATCGCCCCGGACTCCTGCTCAATCGTCTCCAGCGTCACCAGTGCATTCTCGACCTCGCGTAGCGAGAACAGCACCACCTGCGCATACTGCTGGACCGCCTGCTCCTTCACGGCCTCAGCCAACTCCACGCCCGACCGGATCCGCCCGCCCGAGAAGATCGGCCCGGCTGCCCCGGCCGCGATCTGATAGAGCACTGCCTGGCCCGTCGGCAGATTCTGCAGTTCATTACTCGCTACCCCGAGCAGGCCGGTCAACGAGACCCGTGGGTAGTACTCAGCTACGGCGACGCCGATCTGAGCATTCGCAGAGATCATCTGCTGCTCGGCCAGTTGCACATCAGGCCGCCTTTGGAGCAGGTCCGAAGGCAACCCACCCGGAACACGCGGTAGATCAACCTGATCCAGCCCCTCTACACGCTCGATAGGACCCGGCACTCGACCAAGCAGCACTGACAATGCGTGCTCGAGCCGTGCGATCTCTCTTTGCAGTGCCGGGAGCGTTGCGGCGGTACGCTCGTATTCGGAACGAAGCTGTGACACCTCAAGTCTGGAGATCACACCTTCTTCACGCTGCCGTTCAAAGAGTGTCAGGCTTTGCTCACGGGCCTTGAGACTCCGCTTGGCGATCGCCAACTGCTCGTCAAGACTCAACAGCGTGATGTATGACTCTGCGACCGCTGTGATCAGCGACAGCACGATGGCACGGCGATTCTCAACCGAGGCCAGCAGGTCCGCCATCGCCGCCTCGTTCGACCTGCTGATTCGCCCCCACACGTCCAGTTCCCATCGAGCCGATAGGTCGAGCTGATAGAACTCCGACCGCCGATCATCCCCTCGAATCGGAACCAGCCCCGTCTCGCCCGAGACCTGCTGATAGCCGCCTGTTGCACCAAAATCGACCGAAGGCATACGCTGCGAACGACTGATGCCCAGCCGCGACTCGAACTCCTGGACCCGCGCGATCGCAATCAGCAGGTCCTGATTCTGATGCAGCGCCTCGTCGATATACCCCTCCAGTTGAGCATCACCGAACAGCCTCCACCACAACACCTCCTCACCCTCGGCATCCACAACATCCTCTGCCGCATACCGGAACGACTCGGGGATGGTCACTTCAGGTGGCTCGTAGTCGGGTCCGACCGTGCACGCCGTCAGAAAACCCAGAGCTGGCAGCACCAACGTGCAGATCGTGGTCGCTCGTCGCTTATGCATGGCTCGTCTCCCCTCCGGCACTCGTGGGAGCGGATCGCTCGGTCAGGCTCACGATCAGGTAGTAGAAAAGTGGCACGAAGAACAAAGCTAGCGTCGTCGCCGAGATCATGCCGCCCAGGACGCCGGTGCCGATCGAGTGACGTGCCTCCGCCCCCGCACCCGAGGCCAGCACCAATGGCATCGCCCCGAGAATGAAGGACAGCGACGTCATCAGGATCGGCCTCAACCGAAGCCGGGCCGCCTCGACCGCCGCTTCCAGGGGCTTGAGCCCCTCTGCATACTTCACCTGGGCGAACTCCACGATCAGGATCGCGTTCTTCGCCGACAGTCCGATCAGCGTCAGCAAGCCAACCTGAAAATAGATGTCGTTCTCCATCCCACGCAGCCACACCGAAACCAACGCACCAAACAACCCAAACGGGACCGCCATGATGATCGCCAGCGGAAGCCCCCAGCGTTCGTACTGGCCGGCCAGGATCAGGAACACCATCACCAGCCCAAAGCCAAACGCGATCGCCGAAGTGGACCCCGCGTTCTTCTCCTCGTAGGCCTGGCCCGACCACGCATACGCCATGGTCTCAGGCAGCACCTCATGACCTAGACGCTCCATCTCAGCGATCGACTCGCCCGAGCTGAACCCGCTCGCCGCATCCCCCGTGACCTTCGCCGCAGGAAATCCATTGAACCGGGACACCAGGTCAGGTCCCGCCCGATACGACGAGGTCACCACCGCGGACAACGGCAGCATCGCGCCCTCACGCTGTCGAACATAAATCCGACCAAGGTCATCAGGATCATCCCGAAACTCAGCGTCCGCCTGAACGATCACATTCCAGACCCGACCAAACTTGTTGTACTGACTCACATACGCCGAACCGAACAGCGACTGCATCGCCTCGTAGATCCCGTCCACCGGCATCCCCAGCGTCTCGGCCCGTGTCCGATCCACCTGCACCTGGAGCTGGCGTGTCGACGGGTTGAACGTGCTGTTCAGCCGGGACAGCACGGGCGACTCCCCCGCCTTGGCGATCAACTCTCGGACCGACGAACCGAGCAGCAGGGGGTCGTCCGCCCCTCGATTCTGAACCCAGTACTCAAACCCGCCTTGGCTACCCAGGCCCGGGATCGAAGGCGGGTTGATCGGGATCACCATCCCGTCACGCAGCTTCCTGAGTTTAGGCATCGAGGTGGCAAACACCGCGTCGATCGACAACGAAGGGTCCTGCCGCTCGCCAAAGTCCTTCAACTCCACGAACAAGGTCCCGCTGTTTGCCTTGAATTGACCATCGAGAATGCTGTACCCCGCCAACGTGGACGCTCGCGCTACCGCCGGGTGCTCGAGAAAAATATCCGCCGTCGCACGAGACACCTTCTCGCTCCGATCAAGGCTGGCCCCGTCAGGCATGATCACCGCGGTCAGAAAGAAACCCTGATCCTCCAGCGGGACAAAACTCGCCGGCACTGTGCCAAACAGAACCACAATGCCCATGAACATCCCCGCCACGATCAGCAGACTGAGTGCCCACGCCCGGATCGTCCAACGCACGCCGATCGCGTACAAACCCGTGATCCAGTCAAGCGAGCTATTGAACACTCGAAACACCCCCGCCACCGACGTCCGTGGCCGCAGGAGCAACCCCGCCAGTGCAGGCGTCAGCGTCAATGCCACAAAACTCGATATCGCCACCGACACCGCGATCGTCACCGCAAACTGCTGATAGAGCACCCCCGTCGTCCCGCCCAGAAAAGCAACCGGCACAAACACCGCGATCAGCACCAGGGTCGTCGCGATCACCGGCCCGATCACTTCTTTCATCGCACGGATCGTTGCCTCCTTGGCATTCAATCCCAGTTCCGCGATGTTCCGCTCCACGTTCTCAACCACCACGATCGCGTCATCACAAACAATGCCGATCGCCAACACCAGTCCAAAAAGCGTCAGTAGATTCAGACTAAAACCCAGCATCGTCATCCCGATGAACGTCCCGATGATCGACACGATGATCGCCACCGTCGGGATCAGGGTTGCCCGGACGTTCTGAAGAAACAGGTACGTCACCAGAACCACCAGCACGATCGCGATCACCAGCGTGATCACCACTTCCTCGATCGACGCCGCTACGACTTTCGTCGTGTCGTACGACACCTCGTAAGTCATCCCTTGCGGGAATGCTACTGCCAGCTCATCCATCATCGCGCGAACAGAACCCGCAACCTCGAGTGCATTCGATCCGGGCTGCTGATAAACCGCGAGGAACGTCGCAGGCTGGCCATTAAACGATGATCGCAATAGATACTGCTGAATGCCCACCTCAGCACGGGCTACATCACCGACCCGCACCACCGCAGAGCCATCGGACTCGGCTCGGACGATGATCGATTCGAACTCTTCCGGTTCGTCGTATCGACCCTCGGTAACAACCGGCACCGTGATTGCTGTCGACTCGTGCATCGGTGCCTGCGCGATCGTCCCGGCGCTGAACTGCTGGTTCTGCCGCGAGATCGCCTGTGTCACGTCGCCCACCGTGATCTCCAGAGCCGCCATCCGCTCGGGATCAAGCCAGATCCGCATCGCCTGATCCGGCAGCCCCATGATCTGCGCCTGATTCGCACCCGGCACACGCTTAAGGGGATCCAGCACGTACAAGTTCGCGTAGTTGCCGATGTACTCCTCATCAAAACTGCTGTCTGGCGAGTAGAGCGCGATCAGCATCAGGATGCTCGATGATCGTTTCTGGACCTTCACCCCCGTGGACTGCACCGCCGCAGGGAGATTCGGTAACGCCAGATTGACCCGGTTCTGGACCTGAACCTCTGCCGTGTCAGGGTCCGTCCCCAACTCAAAGAACACGGTCATCGACATCTGCCCGCTGGCCGCGCTCGTCGACTGGTAGTACAGCAGCCCGTCCACGCCGTTGATCTGGCTCTCGATCGGCGACGCCACTGAGTTCGCCACCGTCTCCGCATCGGCTCCCGGGTACGTCGCCGACACGGTGACCTGCACCGGCGCAATGTCCGGGTACTGCGTGATCGGCAGTCCCAAGCCCGCCACGGCACCAGCGATCACAACGATGATCGACAACACCGATGCGAGAATCGGCCGCTGAACAAAAAGAGTGGTGATCATCGGGATGGCCCCACACCTGAGCCCTTGTGCTCACCCAGACTCACGATCGACAACGCCGCCCCAGGTCGCAAACCAACACTCCCAGCCGTGATCACCCGATCCCCCGACGCCAGGCCCTTACGGATCACCCAGCCCTCGTCGGTCCACGGCCCGGTCAACACCGGCCGCTGCTCGGCGTTGCCATCCTGATCTACCAGCCAGACATATGGACCCTTGGGGCTCTGAAGCACAGCCTCCCTGGGCACCGTGATCGCATTGGGCCGGGTCACCCCCAATACCCGCACACTCACATACTGCCCCGGATGCAGCGGAGAATCACCAGCATTAGGCAGCTCTGCTCGCACCAGAATCGTCCCGGTCCGCGCATCCACCGAAGCATCCGCAAACGAGATCTTCCCCCTGCTTGGATGTACCAGCCCATCCGATCTCACCACCTCTACCTCGTAACCCTCATCCGAATCAGGAAACGACAACTCACCATCAGCCCGCCGACGCTCGCTGGTGAGATACTGCGCCTCCGAGACACTAAACTCCACCCACATCGGGTCCATCCGAGCCACATAGGTCAGCGGTGCGGCGCCAAAGCTCAGATAGGCCCCCACACGCTCCGACGCCTCCCCCGTCATCCCTGACAAGGGCGACGTGATCGTCGTATACCCCAGATCCAGTTCAGCCTGAAAAACCCGAGCCGAAGCCCCCTCCACCGCCGCAGCTGCCTCATTCACCCGGCTGTTCGCGTCATCCAACTCCTTCTGAGCCACCGCCTCGATCTCCGCCAGCGGCTTCACCCGCGCCAGCAAGGCCTGAGCGTTGTCTAGCCGCGCCTGCTGCTGTGACAACTCAGCCTTTGCCGCGCGAAGCTGTGCCTCGAACGGCGCCGGATCGATCTGGAACAGCACGTCGCCCTCCTCAACGGCACCACCCTCGCGATAGTCAATGCTGTCGAGAAACCCCGACACACGCGTCCGGATCTCCACCCGCTGAGAACTCGCCGTCCGCCCGACAAACTCAGTCACCACCGGCAGATCCACCGGCCGCAACTGAACAACCTCCACCTCCCGTGGCGGAGCATCAGGAGCAGCCGCCTCTTGATCACCACACCCACTCAAGAACATCGTCAAGCTGAGACAGCCCACGCGCACCAACCATCTGTCAGGGGCCATCCACTCAGACAAGCTCGAATCCATCACGTTCCCTTCAAGCGACGTTCAGCCCTCAGAACACACACTGACTAACTCAACCTTGGGAGTCTAGCCGATCCCCGTATCTCAATCCCCCTCACGCCCGATGGATCTCTCGCTCGCAGGCAAACCCACCAACCGTGCGATCGCCACCGCCAGGTAAAGTACTCCAAACATCGCCTGTGCCATCGCGATCGCCCGCATCCCACCTGAGATCGGAACATAATCGCCATACCCCACCGTCGTCTGAGTCACGACGCTAAAAAAAACCGCCGCCGCACTTGACCCAGCCGCCGCAGCCTCATGATTCGGCGACCACGCCATCGGATTACCCGACAGGACCTGGCCATACAACCCCGCGAAAAACCAGATTGCCACAAGATACCCAGCCACCGCCGCCGACAGCCTCGCCCACACCCCATGCCCGTCCTCAACCATGAACCGGATCATGCCGATCACCACCAGCACAAAAAACAACGACCCCGCGAGATCAACAGGCAACCTGATGCTCTCGAACTCAGTCGATGCTGGCCACCACAGACTGATCAGATTGATCGACGCCAGCAACAGCGCCAGAATCGCCAGAATCGCACCATTGCTGACAGTAATCAGTGCCAGTCCTGTTACACACGTCAGAGCCAGCTTCATAAACAGCAGCAGTCCTGTGGCTTCCCCGAGTTGTGAAAGTGAGGTCACCAAAAACAACAGCACCGTAAGCAGCGCATAACTCAGCCCTCGTCTCGCACGACACCAATCCAGGTAATGACGAAAAATCGTTTGCATGATCATCTCTCACAGCAGCGAACATCCTAACGGTATCGACGCCGCCGCAGGCTGATTAAAGATGATCCAGCTATTCACCGATCCACGCGCCCCGAGGCATCACCCTCCGCCAGCTTCAGCACTTCATCAACCGACACGATGTTAAAGTCACCGGGAATCGTCTGCTTCAGACACGAGGCCGCTACCGCAAACTCCAACGCCTTCCGCGTATCCCCCAGCCGAGTCAGCCCGTAGATCAAACCCGCTGCGAAACTGTCCCCTCCCCCCACGCGATCCACCAACTGCACGTCATACGCTCGTGACCGTGTCGCCGTCGAGCACTCTCGATCATCGAGCATCAGCGCCGACCAGCCATTCCGCGACGCCGAGTGACTCTCACGCAGCGTGATCGCCACCGCCTTGAAACCAAACTGCTCGCGCAGTTTCCTCGCGAGCTTGCCATACCCCGCCTCATCAAGATACCCCGCCGTCACATCCGTGTCCTCAGGCGACACGCCCAGGGATTTTTCCGCATCTTCCTCATTAGCAATGCAGACATCGACATGCTCCATCAACGGCCGCATCACCACCTGCGCTTCTGCCGTCGTCCACAGCTTCTTGCGAAAGTTCAGGTCGCAGGACACCGTGCACCCCACCCGTTTCGCCGCAGCCAGCAGCACGCCCAACGTCTCTCGCGGGACCTCGCCCAACGCTGGCGTGATCCCCGTCCAGTGAAACCACGAAGCCCCCGCAAACACCGCATCAACATCCAACTCATCAACCCCAAGCGACGCCACCGCAGCACCCGCCCGGTCATACACCACCTTGCTCGCCCGTTGGCTCGCACCCGTCTCCAGAAAGTAGACCCCAACCCGCTCCCCGCCACGAACCACAAACGATGTGTCCACGCCGAATCGACGCAGATGGTTCACCGCAGCCTGCCCGATCTCGTGCTTCGGCAGCTTGCTCACAAAACTCGCGTCAAGACCAAACTGCGCCAACGAAGAAGCCACATTCGCCTCGCCCCCACCATAGGTCACATCAAACTGACTCGCCTGCAGAAAACGCGAGAAGCCAGGCGTCGACAGCCTGAGCATGATCTCACCGAACGTCACGACACGACCCGAATCAATCGCAGCCATCTTGCACCTCAGTTATGAAGAAGCGGAGTCCGCCGAAGCTCGAATCCGCGCCGCGTTCGCCGTGATCGCAGCCCAGTCTCGTGCCTCCAACTTATCCTTGGGGCATAGCGCTCCGCCAGCACCCACCGCCACAGCGCCCGCCTTAATCCAGTCACCCGCATTGTCCAGCGTCACCCCGCCCGTCGGCATGAGCCTCAGATGCGGCATCGGCGCCAGCACCGCTTTGAAAAACGGTATGCCCAGACTGTCCGCAGGAAACACCTTGGCCACATCCGCCCCCACCTGCATCGCACGATGAATCTCTGTCGGCGTAAAACATCCCGGCATGGCCGCCGCCCCCGAAGCGTGCGCCGCCTCCACAATCGCCGGATCAAAAATGGGGCTCACTACATACCGCGCCCCCGCCGCGGCCGCCGCCCGGGCTGTGTCTCCGTCCAGCACCGAACCCACGCCCAGAAATAGCTCGTCCCCATATCGCTTGGCCAGATCACGAATGCCCTCGATCGCATTCGGCGTCGACAACGTCACCTCAATACCCCGCACACCACCCGCCGCGAGCGCTTCCGCCAATGCTGGCAGGTCTTCGGACGACCCAAGCCGAATCACCGCGATCACTCGTTCACGCTTTAGTCGATCAAGAATCGCTCCACGATCCATGCCTGATGTTCCTGTTTCTGTTGGCTAGAGCCTCTGAACCGTCAACCCGCCATCGACCATGATCGCCTGACCCGTCCCGTAGGGAAGGTCGCCGCCGACCAGCGCCGCGACCACCGCCCCCACATCCTCCGGCGTCCCCCACCGCCGATCAACCGCGATCCCCTCCGCAAACAGCTTGTCGTATTTCTCCGTCACTCCCGCCGTCATGTCCGTTTTAATGATCCCTGGCCGCACCTCGTAACAAGGAATGCCAAACTCCCCCAGACGTGCCGCCCACAACTGCGACGCCATCGCCAGCCCCGCCTTCGTGATGCAGTAGTCCCCACGATTCACCGACACCACCGTCGCACTGACCGACGTCACAAAAACAATCGACGGCTGCCGCTGCGCATCGGCCTTTTTCTGCTCGATCATCCACCGAGCCACACGCTGTGTCAGGAAATACGGTCCTCGTAGATTAATCGACATCAACCGATCAAAGCTCTCAGCCGACGCATCCAGGATGTCCTCTCGCCGCTCCGGAGCCACCCCCGCATTGTTCACCAGCGCATCAAGCCGACCAAACCGCTCGCGGATTGCCTCGATCATCACCTCGTGTTCTTCAAGATTCGCCACATCCCCCCGCACATACTGCGTCTCGACGCCATGAGTACCCAGTTCTTCCAGCACACCCTTAACATCCGCCGCCGCCCGCCGGCCGTTGATCACCACATCAAAACCATCCGCCGCCAGCTTGTGAGCGATCCCCAATCCGATCCCACGCGATCCCCCCGTGACCATCGCAACCGGTCGATCACTCATCGCACCGCCTCCACGTCATTCTCGATCGGACCGAAGAACCGGTACGCCGGCTCATCATTCGCCAGCCGTTGCACCGTCAACGCGGCCTCCCGCAGGTGATAATCACCCCACATTGCCGCCTCGCCGCACGGGATCTTCCGACCCTCCGGCACATAATCCCAGCCATTCGGCCGGTGATACACCGTGTGCAGCGACAACCCCTGATGCTCAGGGTCCACGCCAAGATAGGTGTCCGTCAGCAACGTCCGCAGCGAGGTCAACCCCGCCTTGAGATAGCGATCGCCCGCCGCCGCATCGCCATGTCGCTTCAGATACAGCCCCAGCCGAACAAGCCCTTGGCAACAGATCGCGCCCGCCGAAGAATCCACCGGTTCGTAGTCATTAAACGGCTCAGCAGGGCGGTCCAGGTAATCACCCATCATCGCCAGGCCAGGCGCGCCCGTGTCCCAGTAAGGCACGCCATCGACCGGCGTATGCTCAATAAAGAAATCACATGTCGCCCGCGCCGCCTCTAGCATGAACCCAGTCACCTCAGCCCGCCCGCCATGAGGCTCAAGCTCCTCATCGCCCACCGTTTCAAGAAACTCAAGCTGCTCCGGATAACCCACCACCGCCCACGATAAGCCGCGCGTCCACGTCGAAAACGGCGAGTAACCCTGCTGCGTCGAAGGACACCGGTAATCCCCGTTGTTCGCATTGAACACCGCCTCGTGCGAGGCTCGTCCCCGGATGTCATAGATATCTCGCAGACCATTCTTGCTGTCTGCCCCGTACCAGATGTTAAACCGCGCCGTGTTCCGTGCATGCTCGATGATCCGGCCCAGCAGATTGATCCGTTCATCCCGCTCCCCCTGCAGCACATGCCCCAACTGGTGGCTGACCGCCAACGCCCGACAACTCCGGATTGTGTCTACAAACAACGACTGCGGGCCATTGAACGAATAAATGTACCCCGTCCCATCCGCCGTCTTCGCCCACCGCGAGGCCTGCACCGCACCGGTCACCTTCAGCGCGAGTTCATAAAAGTCCATCTCCCCCGCGCCAGCGGCAAACCGACCTTCTCGCGCCAGCCGCCACAAATTCCCATACGTCGACACGTTGTTGAACCCGTGGTCATGCACCCCGGTATGCGTCAGGTGTGGCGCCATCACCTCACGAGTCCGCTCCCTCGCTAGCTCCAGAAAGAACTCATCCCCCGTCGCATCAAACTGCAACGCCGCCGAACCAAACTGAAAACCCTGCGTCCACTCTGTCCACCCCTGAGCGGTGTACTTCCCCGCCACCGTGAACACAGGCGTAGACGATCCAGGCGGAAAACTCGTCTCGATCGAACGAATCTTCTCACCCGACAACGCCCACATCCGGGCGATCGGATCGAGCAGGTCAGCAGGCGTCAGTGTGTCATCAATCCGAATCATGGGCTTGAGCCTCCTGCCGCGAGAATAGCCCCACCCGACACCCCCGACCACACCCAGAGAAAAGAATTGCCGGATCTGGACACAAAACGTCTTGTTCGGCATAATGGGGTGTCGCCCCATGCGACCGGATCACCTCATGGAACGAGCCCGCACCATCCCGCCCATGCCACCCGAGCAGGCCGTCCTCGACATCTGCGCCCGGCTCTTTCGCCACGAACACCCCGTCGTCGATGTCATCGCACGCCGACTCTCCGGACCCATTGACGTCCAGCCCCACGCCCACCGCGAAGGTCTCCAGCTCGTCGTTCTCCGCCGCTGCGCCGGACGCACCATGGCCGCCGGCGTCTGGGTCGGCGTCTCCGGAACCACCCTCATGGCCTCCTATCCCGGCGACCGCCACGGCTATGAACTTCGCCCCTCCGCCGCCGCCGCCGAGATGATTGTCATCAAACTCGCCATGACCCCCGCATGGCCCGCTTCCCGAGCCCGGCCTTGGCCCGCAGTACTCACCGGCATCACCGAACCACCGCGCCTCACCGAAGCCATCGACCGTCTCCGCCGAGATGTACGCCCCGTTGGTGCCTCCGTTCCCTCCTGGGTCGCCGATGCCGCCGTCGTCCTCTGCGCCTGGGTCCGAGATGACGAACCCGGCACACCCGTGCCCGCCTCCGAAGAATCCGACCCCGCCATCCAGGCCGCGCTCAGTCTCATCGAAGAGCACCCCGCCGAGCCGCCCACCCTCGAACAGATGGCAGCCGCTGCGCACCTCTCGCCCCGCCAGTTCGCCCGCCGCTTCGAACGAGCCGTCGGCCGCACGCCTCACGAATACGTGAGCCAGCGCCGCCTCGAACGCGCCAAAGCCCTCCTCTTCGACGAACGACACACCGGCGAACAGGTCGCCCGCGCTGTCGGTTTCTCCTCGCAGGCCACCTTTACCCGCTGGTTCCGACAGCACACAGGCAAAACCCCCATGCAATACCGCTCCGACCCAATGGTCCTCTGATGCCCTGTCCAAATCTGCCATGAATGACCAGATCGGCATAGAAGGTGGTCGCAATATCTAGCCCGCCTCCTTCGCCTTCCGCGTAACCTTCTTTCATACAGACCCTTCAAGGAGAACCGCGATGGCTCAGCAACGAATCGGCGTGATTATGTCAGGCGTCACCGGACGCATGGGCACCAATCAGCACCTCATCCGATCCATCCTCGCCATCATCAAGCAGGGCGGGGTCAAAGTCTCACCCGAACTCACCCTCATGCCCGACCCCATCCTCGTCGGCCGCAACGAGAACAAACTCCGCGACCTCGCCGAGTCCCTCGGACCCGACGCCATCGGCAAACCGCTCCGCTACACCACCAACCTCGACGCCGTCCTCGCCGACGACAACGAACACATCTTCTTCGACGCCTCGCTCACCCAACTCCGCACCAAGTTCGTCAGCAAAGCCATCGAAGCCGGCAAAGCCATCTACTGCGAGAAGCCCACCGCCACCAACACCGCCGAAGCACTCGCCCTCGCCGAAAAGGCCGAGGCCGCTGGTGTCAAGAACGGCGTTGTCCAGGACAAGCTCTGGCTCCCCGGCATCCGCAAACTCAAGATGCTCATCGAACAAGGCTTCTTCGGAAAAATCCTCTCCGTCAAAGGCGACTTCGGCTACTGGGTCTTCTCAGGTGAGATCGCCGACCAGCCCGCGCAGCGACCAAGCTGGAACTACCGCGAAGAAGACGGCGGCGGAATCATGGTCGATATGTTCTGCCACTGGCGCTACGTCATCGACAACGTCTTCGGACCCGTCACTTCCCTTGTCGCCCACGCCTCGGTCGACCTCGATAAACGCATCGACGAAAACGGCAAGCCCTACAAAGCCACCGCCGATGACTCCGCCTACGGCATCTTCGTTCTCGAAGACGGCACCACCTGCCAGTTCAACTCCACCTGGTGCACCCGTGTCCGCCGTGATGACCTCCTGACCATTCAGGTCGACGGCACCCACGGCTCCGCCGTCGCCGGGCTACGCGAATGCTGGGTCCAGTCCATCGCCGAAACTCCCAAGCCCGTCTGGAACCCTGACATCGAGCAGCCCATCAAGTTCTTCGAGAACTGGCAGCAGGTCCCCAACGCCACTCACTACGATAATGCCTTCAAGATCCAGTGGGAGATGTTCCTCCGACACATCGCCCTCGATGAACCTTTCCGTTGGGACCTCCGCGAAGCCGCCAAGGGCGTTCAACTCGCCGAACTCGGTCTCCAGAGCTGGAAGAACCGAACCTGGCTCGACGTCCCCGCCCTCGAACCTGTCACCGCCAACGCATGACCGCCACACCTCTCACCGACCTCTCAACCGTTGCCGTCCACACCATGACCAACAAACCATGGTCACTGGCCGAGTGCTGCACAAACTACACCAAAGCCGGCTTCGGCGGGCTCTCCGTCTGGCGCAACGTCATCGAACCCATCGGCATCAAAGAAGCCGCTCGCATCGTCAAAGGCTCCGGCCTCAAGGTCCCCGCTCTCGTCCGAGGTGGGTTCTTTGTCGCAACCGACCCCACCCAGCGACAAGCCGCGATCGACACCAACAGAACCTGCCTCGACGAAGCCGCCGCCATCGGTGCCGACATGGTCGTCCTTGTCGTCGGGGCCGAACCGGGCACGCCCCTTGCTATGGCTCGACAGCAAGTCACCGACGGCATCGCCGCCTGCCTCGATCATGCTCAATCCACAGGCGTCAAGCTCGCCATCGAACCTCTCCACCCCATGTACGCCGCCGACAAGTCCTGCATCAACCGCATCGCCGAAGCGCGGCACGTCTGCGAACAACTCAACCATCCCGCCGTAGGCGTTGCCGTCGATGTCTACCACGTCTGGTGGGACCCCGACCTCGAACAGGAAATCGAAAAACTCGGCAAAGGCGGTTATCTCGCCGGCTTCCACGTCTGCGACTGGCGCATCGTAACCCGACACCTCCTCACGGACCGCGCCCTCATGGGCGACGGCTGCATCGACATCCGCGCCATCCGCGGCATGGTCGAAGAAGCCGGCTTCACCGGACTCAACGAAGTCGAAATCTTCTCCGAAGAACACTGGGCCACCGACCAGAGCACCTACCTCGACCGCATCGCCCACGCCTGCCTCAACCACACCTGATCTGGACCTACCGCGACCGCTTCTTCCGACGCTTCACGGGCTTACTCGCCCGCACCCGCTCGATCCGCGCCGGGCGCTGCGCTGGCGGAAGCTGACCCTCCTTCAAATAACCCGCCAACCACTCAAAACGCTCCATCGTGTGCTCAAATAACCGCCGGTACCCTGCACACAACACCGTCGGCCCCGTGATCCCCCCTCGCGCCGGACGATGCTTCGGACAACCCCCGTAACACAGCCGCAACCAACGACACGACCGACACTCAGCTCCCAGTGCTAACTTGCGCATCCCAAACCCCGCCAACCGCTCACCATCCAGCCGGTCCCACCAGTTCTCGCCCTCATCGCGCTCCGCCTCCTCTCCATCGACCGTCAACGCCACTGGCTCGCCGACGTCCCCCAATCGCCAGCGCGGCTCGACGTAGTGATCACACCCATAAACCGTTCCGTCATGCTCCACCGTCAACTGACTCGAACACGAATCCGAGTAGGTGCACTCCGCCGCCACGCCGTGCACCAGCGTCTGCAACACGCTGTCAAACACACGCACCGACACTCGCGTCCGATGCTTGACGAACCACTCATCAAACACTGCACACAAAAACGCACCATAAGCCTCCGCGTCCGGCGAGAAACTCGCCAACTGCCATCCCCGCCAGTCATCTAGCCTCGCCCCGCCAGACCACCCTGCATCATGCCGACCCGCCCGCTCCGACTCCTCAGGCGATAACCACTCCACCGCCGGTATGAACTGCACCCAGTCCACACCCAACCTCATCAACTCACGCCACACCGCCAACGGCCGCACCACATTCCGATCGCTCAACACCACCAGCACGTTGTGCTCCACCCCGTGCCGCCGCAGCAACCTCAACCCCCACTCCACCCGCTCGTAACTACCCGACCCATCCGCCATCGTCCGGTAGTGATCGTGATCCTCACCCAGCCCGTCCATCGAAATCCCCACCAGCACCTTCTGCTCCCGAAGAAACCGACACCACCGCTCATCCAGCAACGTCCCGTTGGTCTGCAGCGCATGCACCACTCGCTGCGTCGGCCGCCGATGACGCTCGACCAACTCAACCATCCGCTCAAACCACGCCAGCCCCGCCAGCGTCGGCTCGCCTCCCTGCCACGACAACGTCACCGCATCCCCCGCCCTCGGCAGATACCCCGCCAACATCGCCTCCAAAGTCCCCTCACCCATCCGCCGAACACCACCGTCCCCAGCCGTCGGTAGGTAATAACAGTAATGACAACGAAGATTGCACCCCGCCCCCACCGGCTTGAGCATCAACGTCACCCGCCGGGCAGCCAGCCCCTCAGCTCGTGGCATAGTCAAGACCATATAGTCTTAAGATAATCCCCAAAGCCCCTCCAGACCACCCCCTATCACCCCCAAAAACCTGCTCACGGCCAGGTGATCGTCCCATCCGGCAGCCGCGCCTGCGTCCACTGAACCACCGCTGGATCACACGGGTACTTTGCCGCCAATCCCTCATCTAGATCAACACCCAGCCCTGGACGATCGTTCGGATAGAAGTAGCCCGCACGAAACTCAGGACAACCTGGAAACACGTCCCCGGTCGCGCCCGTGAACGGCTGCAACTCCTGAATCCCAAAGTTTGGTGCCGCCAGATTCAGGTGCAGATTCGCCGCGTGGCCCACAGGCGACACATCGCCCGGACCGTGCCACGCCAACCGAACCCCAAATGCCTCCGCCAACGCCATCACCTTCTTCGCTGGCGTGATCCCACCCATCTGACTCATGTGCATCCGGATGAAATCAATCCACCGGTTCGCAATGAGCGGGGTCCACTCATTCGGATTGCTGAACAACTCGCCCACTGCCTGCGCCGTCGTACTCGTTGCCCGAACCTTCTCGTACCACGCCAGATGCTCGGGAGGCAGCAGGTCCTCCAGAAAGTACAACCGCAGCGGCTGCAGGTCCTTCGAGAACGCCATCGCCTCCACAGGCGACAATCGACAATGTACATCGTGCAACAACTCCACCCCATCACCAAACTCAGAGCGCACGTGCTCGATCGCCTTCAGCGTGCTCCGCGTGTACTGCGTCGGATCGTAATACGCCCCGCCAATCGCACCCTCCGGCTTGTTCAGCGGGCGATCTATCGACCCGCCATAAGCCATCCCGCCCGCCTCACCCGAAGCCCGCGTCGCCGCAGCCCCGCCCCCAAAACGAATCCGCACATGCCGCATCCCCTGATCCAGCTGCGCTCGAACATGATCATCCAACTCCCCAAAGTCCCGCCCATCCGCGTGCTGGTACACCGCTGCGCCCTCGCGCATCCGACCGCCCAGCAGATCATAAACCGGCATCCCCGCCAGCTTCCCCTTGATGTCCCACAACGCCATGTCGATCGCCGACACCGCGTTATTCAGCACCGGCCCGTTCCGCCAGTAGCTGTTGACCATCATCAGCCGCCACATCTCCTCGATCCGCGCTACGTCACGACCCACCACCAGCGGCTTGAGATAATCCGTGATCGCACTCGCCACCAACAGATAACGCTGCGCAAACGTCCCACACCCCAGCCCATACAACTCCGGCTCCGACGTCTCGATCTTCGCCACCACCAGGTTCCGACCCATAGGCGACGTCAACACCACACGCACATCTCGGATCGTAATCATGATATTCAGCCCTCTTGCGTCGAGACCACACCCAGCCCCAGACTACGACGAACCGCCGCCCCCGTTAGCCCCACCGCCTCATCCGCACCCATCCCCTTCCATCGCGGGCTCGTTGGCTCCGCCGTCATCGGACCGTCATAACCAATCGACCGCAAACCCCGCACAAAACCCTCGTTGTCAAACACCCCCGTCTCGCCCGGCAGCATCCGCTCCGTCACCGTCTGTTCCGCCGCCGACCGACCCTCGATCCCGTCGCACAGATGCACCACCACCACATCCTTCGCCTCCAACGCCTCCAGATCCTCAACCCCTTCTCCAGCACAGTGCCAGTGAAGCGTATCCACCATCAAACCCAGCCCGTCATACCCCGCCTCCCGGATCAGTTGCAACATCCCCTTCATTGTGTGAATGAACGAGTGCACATGTCCTGCTCGCCGCGTCTTCGGGCTCACATACTCCATCCCCAGTCGCACCCCGTGATCCTCCAGAACCGGCATCGCCTCCCGCAGCCGCAACAAATGCCGCCGGTAGTTCGCCGCCGTGTCCCGCTCATCATTAAAAGGCAACACCACCACACCCGCCCGCGTAAACCCAAGCCGCTGCGCCAGTGCCGCCCGCTCTGCCAGCACACCCATCGCCTCTCGCCACTCCTCCTCCTCACCCGACAACGTCCGGGTCATAAGCGACACGTACCCCGGCCGCAACCCCAGCTCCCCCATCCGGTCCGCCAGCCGCTCAACCCCGTAATCTGCTATCCAAAGGTCATACCGATTCAGCCGCAGGTCCAACCCCTCAAAACCGTGCCGCGCCGCCAACACCGCCGCCTGCTCAGGATCAGCGTCCGCGCCGATCAAATCAGCCATCAGCGAAGGGTAAGGTTGACCAGGTGTCGATGACATCAGCAGGGGGGTCCGGAAACGCTTACACGCAGGCATCCAGAAACAGCATGAACCAACGGGCTCCGGCTTAACACGCCGAGGCCTCATGACAACGATCCAGCACCGCGATCTGACGACGCACGCTCTCAGGCGTCACCATCAAAGGCGTCCCGTCACGCAACGCCGACTCCAGATCGCGATAAAAGAGCACCGCCGTCGCTGGCGTCTCCTCAGGATGATCCCACCGCTCCACATGCCAGTCATACTCCTCGCGCTGGTACACCCGATCCGCCGCAGGCCCCTCATCCGCATCACGATGCGGCAGCTTGTCCGCATCCATCCATCGCCACTCCAGGTGCTCCGTCGTCCCCCGCAAGCCACCTGCCGTCCCCCACACATGCCAACGATCCTCCGGATAAACACAACAACTCGATGACTCCACATCAATCGTCGGATGGCCCGCACCGTGCAGCACGATCTTGATGTGATCCTCTGCATCACCCACCGACAACGCCCGCTGCATATCCACAAACACCTCAGGCTCACCAGGACCAAAAAGCTCCAGTGCATGATCCAGCAGATGAGCGCAGTGATTGTGCAACGAACCCCCGCCCTGAGACTTCAGCGTCTGCCAGTCCCACCGCCTTGTGAACTGACTCCACTCGATCCGAATCTGAATGATCCGCCCCAGCCGACCCGAAGCCAGCAACTCTCGAACCTTCCGGAAATGCGGCTCAAACCGACGATTCTGGAACGGTGCCAACAATCGACCCGTCCGCTCCGACGCCTCGATCATCTTGTCCGCACCCGCCACGCTCAGCGCCAACGGCTTCTCCACCACCACATGATGCCCCGCCGCCATCGCCGCGCAAGCCTGCTCCTCATGAAACAGATTCGGCGAAGCGATCACCACTACGTCCAACGTCTTGTCCGCGTTGAGACTCTCAAAATCCGCATACACAGCACACCCGTACTGCTGCGCCGCCTCTCGACAACGATCCGTATTCGGATCACTTACCGCCGCCACCTGATAAGTCCCGCCCAGCGTCCCCAACCACCGCGCGTGAATGTTAAAACCGCTCCGCCCCAACCCCACAATCCCTACACGGATCGCCTCGCGACGATGCCGACCGTAGTTGTGCTTAATCATCCGTAGACTCCTTCGCACCCACTAGCTAGCGGATGCGTGACGTACTCTCCCACGGGTCCATGTTCGCACCCAACGCCTGCTTCACCGGCTCCGTCAACCGACTCAGCTCATCCAGATCAGCCTGACTCAGCTTGACCTCGACAGCCGCCGCGTTCTTCTTCACCTGATCCGGGCTGCTCGCACCCACCAGCACCGACGCCACCGTCGGCTGAGCCAGCAGCCACGCAATCGAAACATCCGTCATCGAATGACCCACCCGTTCCGCGATCGCCCGCACCCCGGCAATCGCCTCAAAAGCCTCCGCCTCACACCCCGGCTCCGTGTGCCGAGCCTGCGGGCGATCCGAAGAGAACAGCCGCGTCCGAGCCCGCTCATCAGGCACCTCGTCCGCCGACCGATACTTGCCTGCCAGCAACCCCTGGGCCACCGGCGAATAACACAGCATCCCCATCCCCGCCTTCTTCATCACCTCGACCACCTCAAACTCAGGCGCTCGCGCCAGCAGGCTATAGCAGATCTGATTCGACACCAGCGACGACACCCCCAACGCCTCCGTCAGGTCCGCCGGGCCAAAGTTACACACCCCCAGCGCCCGCGCCTTGCCCGAGGTCACCAAGTCCTCCATTGCCCGTAGCGTCTCCTCAATCGGAACCACACCCTTCGGCCAGTGGATTTGATACAGATCGATGTAATCCGTATTCAAACGCTCCAATGCCTTGGTGAACTCGCTCTCAACATCCGCCGCTGACAACGTAGGCGTATTCACCTTGTCCGCGACAATCACCTTCTCACGCAACCCACCCGCTAGCGCACGACCCAGCACGACCTCCGCCGCACCATTGCCGTATCCCGGCGCCGTATCAAAGAAGTTGATCCCCCCATCAATCGCCGCATGAATCGAATCGATCGCCTGCTGCTCCGCCACACCCGGATACGTCGGGTTCTCAACGATCGACATGCTCCCGAAAGCAATCCGCGACACCTCAAGGTCAGTCTGACCCAGCCGAATACGATCCATCAATAAAACTCCTACGTCTCAACGCTCAGTAAAAAAACAACATCAACAACAACTCAGCGTACTGGGAAATCCGCCGGTAGCGGCATGATCAGATCGATATACACCCGACCCGACCCCGACAAGTTGTCCAACTTACGAACACCCTCCATCTCAAACCTCGGATCCTCCAACCCAACCGCCAGCCGCCGAAGCGTCTGAGCATAAAAATCATGCCGAGGCGGGCTGATCTGCTGATAAGGCCAGGGCTTCGAACCCGTCAGATAAGGCAGCACAAAATCGGCCGCCGCTCGGATCGAGCTCCCGTCCTCAGCTTCGTAGTCCCACAGATTCACGCCAACCTTCTCCGCCAGAACCGCCAGCTCCGTGTGACCCCGCAGGTTGAACTCCGAGTAATCCAACGCCCGTGTCCGCGTCAACTCATGCGGCTGACGACCATCCGCTTCGATCTGCTGATCCACTCGCGCCGGAACCCGCTCCGCCATCTCCTTCACCGTCGCCTCGTCCCCCGCAAACAAGGAGAAATAAGCAATCTGCGCCTCGCACCACGTCCCGTGATTGTTCGGCCCGTCTCGCTCACCAACCCCGAACTCGCTGCTGTTGAGCCACTTCGCGTACGCGCCAAACCACGCCTTCGCCCCCGCCAGGTCCTCAGCGGTCATCGCGTCCGACCCCTCCAGCAGGCTGATCGCGTCCGGAACCCAACGCAGCCGAAGCGTCTCGATGATCCCGTACTTCCGCCCGTCACTGCGACCCGGAACAAACTGACCAAAAAGCATCCGCGGGTTCATCCGCGTCTCAGGGTCCAGCAGAAAATGACGCACCCGCTTCACCGCCTCCTCCGCATAACGCTCATCACCCGTGTAGTAGTAGGCAAAACCCAACCACTGCACGCAGTTGCCAAACGTCCCCAGTTTGTCCACGTCGTACTCATAACGCTCCGGGTTGATCTCCCCGTCACGTCTCACATAAGGAAGCCCGTCCGCCGTGTCCGGATTCGGCCACCAGTAAGGCGACAAACTCACATAATCATTCTTGTCCCCCGAAGGCGGAACCGTCGGCTTGTCCACCACCGAACGCATCGGCTTGGTCATCGCCTCCTCCGCCAACGCCACCAACGCGTCCACCGCAGGCTTTAGTGACGGATCACCCGCCATCACCCGCGCCCGCGTCCCAGCCAATCGTTCCCCATCCGTCAGGTAAACCTCCGGAACCTCCTGACCGACCGCCGCAGTCGTCAAGCCAAAGCAAGAAACGACCACCAGCAGGGCCGCTAGAACGTGAGAACGGGTCATGTCGAATCCTCTGTGAAGATAGGAATGAAGATGAAATCGAGGCCACTCAGCCCGTCCGGTTGGACCGGTTAGGGCAGATGGAAGATTAACGCACATTCCCCCAATGTTCAAGATTTTTACGGTGATAATCCTGTTAATTAAATATGTTAATAAATATAAATCTATGTTATACAATATAAAATGTAAATCTTATACTCTGATCAATCACCGTTAATTTTCCCTTGCACCACCACAGCCCAGGCGGTAAGCTTCAGACATCATGTCGATCGTGGATGTCGCCAAACTCGCAGGACTCTCGCACACCACCGTGTCACGGGTCATCAACCACCAGCCAGGCGTCGCCGCCGACACGGCCCGCAAAGTCCAGCAGGCCATGCGTCAGCTCGGCTACACGCCCCCCGCTCGACGCCGCGGACCCCAGCCTCGCGCCCGCCGCAACATCCGCACCGGCACCATCGCCCTCCTGATGTTCGGCACCGACCCCGCCCCCATGGCCGCACCCGTCGCCGCCGCCGCCATCCACGCTATCGAACAACAACTCGCTCGCCACGACCTCACCCTCTCCATCGCTCAGATCAACGCCGACGGCCGCATCCCCTCCGCCGTCGCCAACGGCCGCGTCGACGGACTCATCCTCCACGGCCACCCCCCCGACCCCGCCATCGCCGCCAAGCTCCGCCGATTCCCCACCGTCTGGATCATGTCACCCCGCAGCCGCACCGGCTACTGGGGCGACCGCGTCTGCACCGACAACGACGCCATCGGCCGTCTCGCCGCCGAATACCTCGTCGGCAGAGGACACGAATCCATCGCCATGCTCGAGATCGAAGCCGGACACCTCGGCTTCTCCGAGCGCGCCGCCTCCTTCAAAGAAACCGCCGAAGAACACGGCGCCCACATCGAGATCGTCACCGCACTGCCCCGCAACGATCATCCCGCCGCCGCCACCTTCGCCGCACGACGAACCCACATACACCGACTCATCGATAACTTCACCCACATCCCCGACCGACCCTCAGGACTCTTCGTCCCCCTCGGTCAGGCCACCCTCACCGTCTACGAAGGCCTCCGCGCCCGCGGTATCGAGCCCGGCAACCAAATCACCGTCGTCGCCTGCGACAACGACCCGACCCTCGCCGGCCTCAACCCCATGATCGCGACCGTCGATGTCCGGCCCGACCGCATCGGCCAGCTCGCCGTCGAGCAGCTCCTGCTCCGCATGGACAAGCCCTCACCCTATGCCCGTACCGTCGTTCTCGTCGAGCCCTCGCTCGTGACGCCACCCATCGAGACCGACCTCGACGACAACTTCGCCGAGTCTCCCCTGACTTCAAACACAACATCTACCATGACCGTCCTCGCGTCAAGCAACTGAATCACGACGCGTTTCACTGAATCGTCAGAATCAAATCACTTTGTGGATCTCATCTAAATCACCGTCACATCGGTTCAACCAGGAGGAAACACCATGAAAGCCAGCGTCAACATCACAACCAAAACTGCCATCGCAACCCTGCTCATCGCCGTACCCGCCTCGGCAGGACTCAACCTCGACTTCTCCGACGGCACCCGCGGACCAGCACGCAAAGCCGAGATCTTCGGCGACGCTTCCGACTTCAAGCCCCAGATGACCATCATCGACGATGCCATCCTCGGCGGCGGGAACGCCCTGCGAATCGAGTCCGCAGGCGGCGGGTCCGAGTGGTACATCCCCTTCGATTCCAGCGTCACCCTCGGACCCAACGTCGGCGACAAGATCGTCGTCTCCCTCGACTTCCGTGTCGATCTCTCCGAAGACACCATCGCCACCGCCACTTCTGATCTGCACTTTGGCATCTTCAACGACAACGACGGTTCCCTGGGCCAGGCCTTCGGCACCCAAATCGATGGCTTAACTCCCGCGATCTTTGGCGTCGATGACGGACACTTCGATACCACAACTGGACCTATCGCCCCCGACTTCGGCATCCACTCACGGATGTCTCTTAACCTCAATGTACCCAACCCCAACGAGCCGCTCGCCCTCCTCAACGCCCGCGTCCGCAACGAGACCGAGGGTGACACCGGCGTCCTCTCCGGCTCAGGCGACACCATCGCCTCGCCGGGCTCCCCGCCAGTCCTCTCCGAGAGTGAGAACGGCATCACCGAAGGCGGAAACAACTGGGGCGCGCTCCGCGATGGCAGCGCCAACACCATCACCATGACTATCGAGCGAACCTTCGAGGTCGTCCCCGATGGCATCGATCCCGAAGACGCGTACCGCGGAACCCTCTCCGTCACCAACGCACTCGGCACCACCACCATGTCCGGCCGAGACCCCATCTCTCAACTCGACCGCGAAACCTTTCATTACATGGTCTTCGAAAATGTTAACGGAAACTTCGACTACATCGTCGACAACATCTCGGTGATGGAAGTCCCCGCCGGTGGAGGGCTCATCGGCGACTTCAACGAGGACACCGTCGTCGATCAGGCCGATATCGACCTGCTAACCGCCGCCATCCGCGCCGGCTCCACCGACACCGACTTTGACCTCGACGGCCAGAACGGCGTCGATGCAGGCGACCTCGACGAAATGATCGCCACCGTCCTCGGCACCGTCCCCGGCGACGCCAACCTCGACGGCAACGTCGACCTCATCGACCTCTCCGCACTCGCCACCAACTTCAACCTAGTCGCTGGATGGGCAGGCGGAAA
Source organism: Phycisphaeraceae bacterium (assembly GCA_040222855.1). NCBI lineage: Bacteria > Pseudomonadati > Planctomycetota > Phycisphaerae > Phycisphaerales > Phycisphaeraceae > Phycisphaeraceae bacterium. The sequence goes on from JAVKCD010000023.1 coordinate 23,560, forward strand.
CTCCAACATCGACACCGTCGTCGATCTCATCGACCTCTCACTCCTCGCCACCAACTTCGGCACCACCGCCGCGGTCCCCGAACCCGCCCTCGCCGGAATCCTCGGCCTCGGCGCCCTCGGGCTCACCCGCCGCCGTTAACCCGCTGTCTCGCCACTCCCTGCCCGCCTGACCGCGAGCAGGGGGATTGGGCTCTAACGCCCACTGTGTCTCTTAAAATGCCTCGTTTCACCAGCGCAAGGATCAAACCATGACGCGCCGTAACGCCTTCACCCTCATCGAACTTCTGGTGGTCATCTCCATCATCGCCCTCCTCATCGGTATCCTCCTGCCAGCGCTCGGAGCGGCAAGACAGACCGCCCGAACCATGGGCTGCCTCAGCAACATGCGAACATTCGGCCTGGCTCACCAGATCTATGGCGTAGACAACAACGGCTATATCGTTCCCTACGCACAGATCCCCACAGGCGCTTATGCCGCCAACTCCACACTTGAACTATTCTGGTTCGAGCTCCTCGCCGACACCATGATCAGCACCAAGCGAGACAGCTCAGGCAACCGGGCTGAGTTCGTCACAGACACCTTCGTATGCCCCGCCTACGACCTGGACCGATCGATCGAGGCCAACGGTGTTCGCAATCAGACCAAGATCGGCACAGGCATGAATCTCTACCTCTTTGAACAGCCCTTCAAACGCTACCTGCCAGCGCCAACTAATGCCGAGAGCATGGGTGGCAATGGGACCGGTGAGTGGCAGAAGTACGAGAACATCCCCAACGCCTCCGGCTGGATTATCAACGGCGACAGCTACGAACAGCACATGAAAACCTACCGCGCCAGCAACTACATCTACTTCCAGAAGCTCAACGATGAGCGAAGGCGCTGGAACTCAGGCGAGCCTGACCGCCACAGTCAGGGCCAGGGCGCTGAACGTGCCAACTACGTCTTTATGGACGGCCACGCCTCAACACTTGGACTCGAAGAAGCCCTCTTCACCATCTCGGACCCACTCGGTCAAGAGGAATACCTCGACGGCTCCACCATCTTCGGCGGCAACTGATCCCACAACCCACCTGACTCCCTCCGGATTGCGCGGGCGCCCTCTTAACCTCCGGGGCGCCCGCTTTTCTAAATCACAGATCACATCCCTATGCTCCAGCACATCACCATCGAGCACGTCATCATCGCCGTCTATATGGTGATCCTCGTCACCATCGGCTTCGTCCTCCAACGCCTCAACACTGACACCTCCGACTACTTCCGCTCCGGTTGCCGCGCCAAATGGTGGATGGTCGGGTCCTCCGCCTTCATGACCGCCTTCTCCGCATGGACCTTCACCGGCGGCGCAGGAGCCGCCTACGTCGCCGGTCTCTCCATCACCGTCATCTTCCTCACCAACGTCGCCGGATTCCTCATCCAGGCCGCTTTCCTCGCCGGTTGGTTCCGACAACTTCGCGCTGTCACCTTCCCCGAAGTCCTCCTCAACCGCTTCGGCACCACCACCCAGCAGTTCTACGCCTGGATCACCGTACCCCTCCAACTCTGCTACGCAGCCGTCTGGCTCTGGGGCTTCGCCACCTTCACCTCCAGCGTCTTCGAATACGACATCCGACTCGTCATCGTCGTCACCGGAACCGCCGTCCTCACCTACTCACTCTTTGGCGGGTCATGGGCCGTCATGGCCACCGACTTCCTCCAGACCCTCATCCTCATGCCCATCACCATCCTCATCGCCATCCTCTGTCTCATCGAGGTCGGCGGAATCACAGGACTCATCCAGGGAATCAACGACGCAGGACTCGCCTCCGACTACGCCATGGTCAACGACCCCGACCGATTCCCTCTCGAAGACTACGCCTGGCCATGGGTCTTCGCCGTCATCGTCTACAAACTGATCAACCACTCCGCCCTCGAAAGCTCTCAGAAATACTTCGCCGTCAAGGACGGCCGCGAAGCTCGAAAAGCCGCCCTCATGGCTGGCATCCTCTCCCTCATCGGCGTCTTCATCTGGTTCATCCCACCCATGGCCGCCCGCATCCTCATGGCCGACCAGGTCGACGCACTACCCATCGATAACTCAGCCGAAGGATCCTACGCCGTCATCTCCATGGCACTCCTACCCGCAGGACTCACAGGCGTCATGGTTGTCGCCATGTTCTCCGCCACCATGTCCTCCATGGACTCCGGACTCAACCGCAACGCCGCCATCTTCACCCGCGATATCTACCCCGCCTTCTGCAAACTCTTCAACGTCAAACCCCTCGACGGAACACCCCTCCTACGCATCGGTCAGGGCTTCTCACTTGCCTTTGGCATCGCCATCATCGCGCTCGCCTACTACTTCGCCCAGGCCGACGGCAGAGGCGTCTTCAAAGTCATGCTCGATATCGGCGGACTCCTCGCACTACCGATGTTCGTCCCCATGATCCTCGCCATCTTCATCCGCAAAGTCCCATGGTGGTCCGCCATCTTCGCCATCCTCGCCGCCTTCATCCCTTCCACCATCGCATGGCTCCAGGGCGACTGGACCTACGCCGAAAAAATCTTCACCAATACCTCCGTCGGAGCCATCGCCTTCTTCGCCACCATGCCCTTCTGGCGCTTCGCCTCTGACGAATACAAACAACGCGTCAACCGCTTCTACACCAACATGCACACCCCCGTGAACTTTGAAGAAGAAGTCGGAAGCAACAACGATGACCACCAGCGAAAAGTCATTGGCATCTTCGCCATCGTCATGGGCACCTTCATCACAGCACTCCTCCTCCTCCCCAACGACTTGGGCGGACGACTCGGCATCCTCTTCGTAGGCGGGTTCGTCCTCCTCTCAGGACTCTTCCTCCTCTGGTCCGCCTCAAGAACAACGCCCACGCCGGACATCATCAACCCGATCCCGGAAAGCGAACCATCATGAGCCGTATCACCAACACACTCATCGCTCTCCTCATCACCACCGTCTGCACCACCGCCGCCCACGCCGAACTCTGGCTCCCCGCCATCTTCGGCGACCACATGGTCCTCCAGGCTGACAAACAACCCGCCATCTGGGGCAAAGCCAACCCCAACCAGACCATCACCCTCACCATCGACAACCAACGCGCCACCACCACCGCCGACGCCGAAGGCCACTGGCTCGCCCACCTCCCCAGACTCGCCGACCCCGGCCCGCACACCCTCCGCATCGACGCCGGACCCGACTGGAAAGTCATCGACGACATCCTCATCGGCGAAGTCTGGGTCTGCTCCGGACAGTCCAACATGGACATGCGGATGTACAAAATGGACCAGGCCGAGATCGACGCCGCCGACCATCCCAAAATCCGACTCTTCCGCGTCGAACGCTCCTCCTCCGAAACACCTCTCGACGACGTCGAAGGACAGTGGGAACTCTGTACACCCCGTAACGTCCGTGACTTCTCCGCCGCCGCCTACTACATGGGCCGCGAACTCCAGCAACACCTCGACCAACCCATCGGACTCATCCACACCGCCTGGGGCGGAACCGGTGCCGAAGTCTGGACACGACGCGAAGTTCTCGAAGCCAACCCCATCCTCCAACCCGTCGTCCGCCGCCACGACCGCAACTGGCAAACCTACAACGACGCCCTCGCCGCATGGAAAGACAACCCCACAGGATCAGAGCCCACACCCCCCGAGGACCGCCGCACCGTAGGCGGGCTCTACAACGGCATGATCCACCCCCTCGTCCCCTACACCATCCGTGGCTTCGCCTGGTACCAAGGCGAGTCCAACGTCTGGCGCTCACGACAGTACTACACCCTCCTCTCCGAAATGATCATCGACTGGCGAACCCAGTGGGGTGACATGACCCTCCCCTTCGGCATCGTCCAACTCCCCAACTATTCCGACGCACCCCGCGTCCCCCCAGCAACCGGCAGCTTCGAAGAGCTCCGCGAGTCACAACTCCGTGTCTCCCAGTCACTCCCCAACACCGGACTCATCGTCACCATCGATGTAGGCAAGCCCACCGACATACACCCCCTGGATAAACACACCGTCGGCAAACGACTCGCCCTCTGGGCCCTCGAAGCCGCCTACAACCACGACATCAACGGACAGGCACCCCACTTCTGGGAAGTCAACTTCGACACCGGCTCCAACGAGGTCGAGCTCAAGTTCGCCAACGCCGCCGCAGGGCTCACCACCTCCGATGGCGGGCCCCCACGGGGCTTCGTGATCGCAGGCCCCGACATGAGATTTCGTTGGGCTCAGGCTCGCATCGAAGGCGACACGGTGTACGTTTCAGAAGCCAAGGTCACCGACCCAAGAGCCGTCCGCTACGCCTGGGACGACAACCCCTCATGGGCCAACCTGGTCTCCGGCGACGGACTCCCCGTCTCCCCCTTCCGCACCGATAAATGGCCCGGCATCACCGACAACGCCCGCTAAGAAAGACAAAGGACAAAACTATGCGCCGCGCCCGCATCCACCTCATGCTGTTCCTGGTGCTGCTCGCCGCCAACCCCTCGCTGGCCGCTGAACACCTCGTCTCCTCCGCGTCGCAAATCGCCGCCGCCATGGCCAACGCCAATCCCGGCGATACCCTCATCATGACCGATGGCGTCTGGAACAATCAGCACATCGACTTCGCCGGCTTCGGCACCGCCGACAACCCCATCACCCTCAAGGCTCAGACCCAGGGCGGGGTCATCCTCACCGGCTCATCCAACCTCGACATCTCCGGCCGACACCTCGTCGTCGACGGCCTCACCTTCCAGGATGGAACACCCCAGGGCAGCCACATCGTCCGATTCACCGGACCTCTCGGAAAAGCCTCCAACTCAAGACTCACCAACACCACCATCACCAACTACAACCCCTCCGACATCAACGACCGCTACTTCTGGGTCTCCCTCTACGGACAGGACAATCGCGTCGATCACTCCCGATTCCAGGGGCAAAACCACTCCGGCGTCACCGTCGTCGCATGGCTCGACAACAACATCGAAGCTCGACACCTCATCGACAACAACCACTTCCTCGACCGACCCGAAGGCAACGACAATGGCTTCGAAACCATCCGACTCGGAACCTCCGAAGTCTCAAACACCAACGCCAAAATCATCGTCGAACACAACCTCTTCGAAAGAGTCGACGGCGAAATCGAGATCATCTCCAACAAATCCAACGACAACACCTTCCGATACAACACCTTCCGCGACTCCAAAGGAACTCTCACCCTCCGACACGGCCACCGCGCCACCGTCGAAGGAAACTTCTTCCTCGGAAACAACAAAGACGGCTCAGGCGGCATCCGCGTCATCGGCGAAGACCACGTCATCACCAACAACTACTTCGCCGATCTCGACGACCGCGCCGATGGCGTCATCTCCATCACCGCCGGTATCCCCAACACTGAGCCTTCCGGATACCAGCAGGTCAAGAACGCCATCATCGCCCACAACACCATCGTCAGCGCCGACATGCCCGGCATCACCTTCGATTGGGGCTTCGGCGACCGCGACCGCACTCTCCTCGCCGAAAATCTCACCATCGCCGGCAACCTCATCACCGGCGTCTCCGACTCCATCTTCGAAGGACAGGAAGGCCCAGGCTGGACCTGGCAAGACAACCTCGTTTTCGGCGCCCCCCTCGGCATCACACCACGCCCAGGCATCACCATCGCCGACCCCGACCTCATCCTCGCCCCCGACGGCCTCTTCCGGCCCGATACCAACAGCCCCGCGCTCAACATGATTCCCTTCAGCTCCGCCATCGTCACCACCGACATGGACGGACAGACACGCACGGGCCTCATCGACATCGGCGCCGATGAAGCCCTCAGCACCCCCTTCCTCATCCGACCCCTCACCGCCGCCGATGTGGGACCCATCCAGCCACTCGTCGGCGACTTCGACGCTAGCGGGTCTCTCGACTTCAGCGATATCCAACTCATTCAACAAGCCATGGCAACCTCCGACCCCGCCTTCGACCTCAACAACTCCGGCATCGTCGACATCACCGACCTCAATCTCTGGCTTACCGACCTCTACGGCACCCTCCCTGGCGACGCCAACCTCGACCGCGCCGTGAACCTCATCGACCTCTCCGCCCTCGCGGCCAGCTTCGGACAAAGCATCATCAATGGCTACGCCCAGGGCGACCTCAACCTCGACTTCGCCGTCAACCTCATCGACCTCTCCATCCTCGCCACAAGCTTCGGCCAGTCCCCCACCGTCCCCGAACCCACCACCTCGCCCCTCCTCCTCCTGCTCCTCACCCTCCGCCGCTAAAACCAACACCCCCAGTGTTGGCCAGCGCGACCACCCACAACAATCAATCCAAGCGCGACACGAGCCTGAGGCGCAAGCCTCACGGGCCCATCCCCTCATCAACAATCGACGCTCAACAACACCCCAAGCGCAAAAAAAGCCCGACTCGCCAAAGCAAGCCGGGCTCATCAAAACTCAAATTAACACCCTCAGCGACGACGCAATGCCATCGCACCCAGACCCAGCAACAACGCACTCGCCGGCTCAGGGATCACATCATCACCAGTCCGCAGGATGATGTTGTCGTAAAACACGTCAGGATCAACATTGCTGTTCGACGAGCCAATCAGACCCAGACGACCAAGACCCAAAGCCGGATCGTAGTTACCAGCCGACTTCGTCAGCGTAAACTCAAGACCATTGATTTCATCCGCATCCGATGAATCGTTGAACAGCACGCCGTTGATGTAAACATCGTAGCTTTGCGGATTCAGCGAACGACTCACTCCAAACAAAGTGTAATCGTAGTTGCCCGCGACAGCCGCATTACCAACCATGGTGATCTGCTGCACGCCAACCAACGCATCACTGCTCTTGGTCGCCACGCTGCCAAAACCACCCTCGGACTTAGCCGTCACTTCGCCGTCGGCCTGCCACGACAGCGAAAACGCCGAACGCGACTCCGACGAAATGCTGTCGCCAGTATTCGCCATCCGGAAACGAATCGCACTCGAACTGTCATTCACCGAGTTATCGAAACTCGAAAAGTCCACGCGGAACGCACCCGTAATCGGCGCGTCCAGATCTTTCTGCAACTCCGGCTTGTCCTCCGTGCTGAAGTCATACAACCGCAGCGCATTGCCCGTACCAAATGGCGACGCAGGCACCGTCCCGGCATCCAGCAACTCAATCCCGAACGTCGAGCCATCGCCCGCGTCCACCGTCGCGTTCCACACGTCACCCAGGTCAGCAACCGCCGCCTCGGTGTAAAGCGGAATGATCGCCGCCGAACTGGCCGAAGCCATCAACGCCGTCGCCGCACTCGCGGCCAGTAAAGTCATCGTCGTCTTAGTCATCGAAAGTCTCTCCTCTTCAAGGGTTGATACGAAATGTGCAGAACATTAAACCGAGGTACAACCATAGTTTGGCACCTGTTTATCAGCTAGCCCACTGTTAATTTAGCTGTTAATTCGGTCCTGCGGCACGAGGCCAGATCAGGCATGAAAATAATATTATAAATATCTATAAAACAATAACTTAAAGGAAAAATAATCAGTATCGCCGCATGTTTGATCGAGATAGCGATCACCCAAGGCGGCGTACTGCTTAACACCCCATGCCTACGGCCCCACACCTCCCTTCGCCGATAACGATTCAACTCATGCTCACCCTCATCAAACCATCCACCCTCATCACCCTCCTGTTCCTCGGCATCGCCTCCGGACTCGCCTATCGCGCCGGCAAAGACCGCCTCGCCGTCAGCGTCTACCGAGACCGCCTCGAACAGCTCCACACCGACTACAACGCCCTCGCGAACCAATACAACCAAGCCGTGACACGCTCCGCCGTCACCGAACTCGACGTCACCTCGACCACCGTCACCGTGACCGTGCGCACCCCCGCCGGCGTCCTCCAGTCTTTCCCCACACCCTACAACCCCCAAGGCGAGATCTTCCTCGACTACGTCGTCCTCGACGGCCGCCTCTGGATCCGCCGCGTTTTCGACGAACACACACCCCCCAACCAAGGCGTCGTCATCAACCCCGATCTCGCCCACATCGACTGGAACAACCCCGACGCCGACCACGGCAAAGCCGCCTACCGCTCACTCACACCCGGACGCTGGCGACTCTCTGTCTCAGGCGACGGCGCCCTCACCCTACGTCCCGCACCCACCAACGCCTCTCTCGAGAGTCTGGACCTGGCCACCGCCCCCGAAGTCCACGACTACGACCCCGTCGCCACCGCCAACGCCGAGATCGATGACATCTCCTTCACCGATATCCTCGGCCAACTCTTTAGCCGCTGATCAACACGGTCACCCGAAATCCGACAAGCGAGCCAACGCTCCACAGGAGGTTGATTCATGCCACGCACCCTCATCCTGACCCTCACAGCCCTCACCCTCCTCACCATGTCACTCGTCGCTGTCGCCCACAATCCCGCGACCCACACCACCGAAACCCTCCTGACCGACATCCTCTACCGCACCGAAGCCAACCTCGACGACGACCAGACACAGCGCTGCCGACTCGACATCGCCCACCCGAACGATCGCACCGGATTCGCCACCCTCGTCTGGTTCCATGGTGGGGGCCTCACCTCCGGTAACCGCTACATCCCCAAGGAACTCCGCGACAAAGGTATCGCCATCGTCGCTCCCAACTACCGACTCAGCCCCAACGTCAAAGCTCCCGTCTACATTGAAGACGCCGCTGCCGCCGTCGCCTGGACGCTCAACAACATTGAAGACCTCGGCGGAGACCCCGACCTCGTCTTTGTCTCCGGACACTCAGCAGGGGGGTACCTCGCCTCCATGATCGGCCTCGACAAACGCTGGCTCGCCGCCCACGATCTTGACGCCAACCAACTCGCCGGACTCGCACCCCTCTCTGGACACACCATCACCCACTTCACCGTCCGCGCCGAACGCGGAATCCCCGGCACTCAACCCATCATCGACGACCTCGCCCCCCTCTATCACGTCCGCTCTGACGCACCACCCCTCCTGCTCATCACCGGCGACCGCGAACGAGAACTCCTCGGACGCTATGAAGAAACCGCCTACCTCTGGCGCATGATGAAACTCGTCGGACACCAGGACACCACCCTCTTCGAGATCGACGGAACCAACCACGGCGAAATGGTCCCGCCCTCCTATCCCCTCATCCTCCGCTTCATGCGCGAGCGCACCCCCTCCCCGTAACGCCCGATCATCGACCAGCACCCCACGCACAACACCGACCCCCCAGCCGATCTATGGCACAATCGCGTCCGTCACCCAAACCGCCGCGAGCTTGAGAGCCATGGCCAACAACGTCAATGATACCCCGCAGGACCTCGAAGACCTGCTCAATGACATCAACCAACAGGTCTCGGACAACAAAACCATCTCCATCGATGATCTGCTCGACGCGATCGGGAGCCGAGCCTTCGGACCACTCCTCGCCGTTCCCGCCCTGCTGGTGGTCTCACCACTTGGCTTCATCCCCGGACTACCCACCACCTTTGCACTCCTGACCATCCTCATCGCCGCACAGCACCTCCTTGGCCGAAAATACCCCTGGATACCCGAAAAACTCCGTGACCTCGAAGTCCCCGCCGATAAGTGGGACAATGCTTACAGCACCATCAAACCCTGGGCCACTAGGATCGATCACTTCATCAGCCCGCGCCTCATCTGGCTCGCAAAGGGCCGGGCTGAATACGTTATCAGCCTCATGGCGATCGCCCTCGCCACCTGCATGCCACCGCTCGAACTGATCCCGTTCGCCGTATTCATACCGGGAACGACGCTCCTACTCCTGGGATTGGCCATCGCCGCTCACGACGGCTTGCTGGTGCTCATAGCCATCACAGGCATCGCAGCCTCCGTCTACCTGATCTACACCACACTCCTCTGAGAATCACAGCAAACCCACGCCTCACACCGGGGAGACCTCAACCCGCACCTCAATCACCTGCTCACCACCCCCAACAATCACACCCTTCACAGGCGTCACATCACCGTAATCCCGCCCCCACGCCAGCGTCACGTGATACTCACCCGGAATCTGATCGTTCGTCGGGTCAAAATCTACCCAACGACCACCACCCGCATACACCGACAGCCACGCATGCGAAGCATCCGCGCCCACCAGCTCCGGATCCCCCGCCGACTGATCCCGAAACGTCCGCAGATACCCCGACACATACCGCGCTGGCAAACCCACCCCGCGCAGCATCGCAAGCTGCAGGTGAGCAAAGTCCTGACACACCCCGGATCGATGCTCAAAAACCTCCGACACCGCCGTGGTCACCGTCGTCGTCGTCGGGTCATACTTGAAATCTGTGTAAATCCGATGCGTTAGCTCCCGAGTCGCCTCGACCACCCCACGCCCAGGCGTAAACGAACTCATCGCATACGCCGTGACATCCGCCTGCTCGCGCACCATCGGCGAATCAAACAAAAACTCCATCGCGTGCAGCCCCGCCCGTGTCACATCACCACGCACCCCGTCGCGAACCGTCTCCCACGCCGGATCACCCCCACCCTCCAGGCCATCAAACACCGCGACCTCCACCTCGCTCTCCGCCGTGATCAGCATCCGCGAATGAGGCTCCTCCACCATGAACAGCACCGTCGTATTCCCGAAGTAATCAACCCGCGTGTGCATCACCTCGGGCTCCGGGTCCAGCACGATCATGTTCGACAGACAACGCTGGCCCGGCAGGTCCCTCGGCCGCAAAAACAACTGGCTGTGCCCAAGACCCACCGGCGAAGCGTATTGATACTCCGTCTCGTGACGCACCCGATACCTCATCGCCCATCCCCCTCATGCTCATCCTGCTCCGGTTCCGCCGGCAAAACACCCTGCTCCACCTGACCCAGCCTCGTAGCCATCACGTTATGACTCAGGAACTGCCGCGTGATCGAGTCCGACAACGCCGGTAACTGCGCAAAAAGACCCGCCAGCTCGAACGCCAGCGCATCCCGCACATCCTCGTCGTTGAACCCAGCCAGCCGCCCGGGGTCCGCCAGCTGCAAACCGGTCAGCATCCGCAGCACCAACAACTGATCCTCACCCCGCCGCCCACATACCTGATGCTCCCTTGGCAGCTGATCCAGATGCTCCGCGATCGCCGCCAACTGGTACGCAGCCGACCGCGGGTTCGTCTCATCCAGCAGCAGCATGTCGATCGTCGGCAGCGCCGTCGGCACCGCCAGATAACGCTGCCGGTAACTCATCGCGCTCGCCATCACCTCCAGCAGCGCATCAAACACTGGACCCTCATTCTTGTCCGGACTCACCGTCAGCAGCCTCAGCAAACCAACCGTACTCATCGTTCGCTCAAGCCGACGACCCATGTCCAGAAAACGCCACCCCTGATTCCGCAGCATCGACTCCGTACCCAACCCCGTAAACGCCGCCAGCGTAATCAGCATCCGATTAAGTAACCCCAGCACCTCCGTCAGCCGATCCATCGAAACCACCCCGCCCAGATCGGTCGGCGACGCCTCCTGATACTCACGCACCAGTTGACTCAGGATCCGCCACGCATCCACCGAAATCCGGTCCCGCGCAATCGCCGCCAGACGACGCACCCGCGACAACGCCTCGGGCAATCCAAACGACGCCTCCGCATCAAACAACACCCCCATCACCCGCCTCTCCGGACTCGACGCTAGCTCACCCTCCTCCGGCTCGTAGTAAGTGACCGAATCCAGAGCCTCCAGCAGCTTCGACAGCTCCGGGCTCTCTCCACTCGCCGTCTCATCCGTCATCCGCGACACGATCGCCCGCAACAACCGCACCAACCCCTCGCTCCGCTCCAGATTGCGACCCAGCCAGAACAGGTTGTCCGCGATCCGGCTCGACAGATCAAAACTGTCATTCGCCAGCAGCGTCACCCGACCGCTCGCGTCCGCCTGCACCAGACTGAAACTCGACACCGGCCCCTCCGACAACACCCAAGTATCCTTACTCCCGCCACCCTTCTGCATCGAGGTCACACGAGAATCCGCACCGCTCGACACCCGCGTCAGCCCGCCCGGCATCACGATATACCCCTCATCCGTCGCCGCCACATACGCCCGCACCATCACATGCCGAGGCACCAGCCTCCCGTCACGCCACGCCGGACCGGTCGAGATGTCCACGCTCTCCTGAGCCACATACGCCTCCGGCCGCTCACGCAGCCGACCAACCATCTCCGCACGCTCCGTCTCGCCTAACGCGTCACCAAACACCGCATCAATCGCCAGCCCGCCAAGCCCCGGCGCCGGCGCACCCGGATAAGCCGGCTTGATCACCAGCTCATCCAGATGCTCTTCCACATACGCTAGCTCCTTCGGCTGACCACACCACCACGTCGCCACGCTCGGCAGCTTCTGCTCCTCACCCAGAAGCGACTTGCACAAACCCGCCGTAAACGGCATCAGCCCGGGCGTCTCCAGCACACCCGAACCCAACGCATTCGCGATCGTCACGTGCCCCGCCCATACCGCCTGCAACAATCCAGGAACACCAATCGCCGAATCACCACGCAACTCCAGCGGATCACAGAAACTGTCATCCAATCGACGCAGAATCACGTCCACACGACGAAGCCCGCCCAGCGTCTTCAAAAAAACCTTGTCATCACGAACCGTCAGGTCGTCGCCCTGCGCCAGCGTGAACCCCAGGTAACGCGCAAAGTACGCGTGCTCAAAAAACGTCTCGTTAAACGGCCCCGGCGTCAGCAACACCACCCGAGGGTTCTCACCCGTCCGAGGCGACATCGATCGCAACGAGTCCCGCAGCCGCGAGAAGAATCGCGCCAGCCGCGTCACCCGACACGCCCGAAACGCCCCCGACATCGTCCGCGACACCACCAGACGATTCTCAATCGCATACCCCGCACCCGAAGGTGCCTGCGCCCGATCATTGAGCACCCACCACTGACCATCAGGCGACCGCGCCAAATCCGCCGCATACACCGTCACATACTGACCCCTCGGCACCGCCAGCCCATGACACGGCCGCAGAAAGTTCGGGTGACCTAGAATCAGCTCCGCCGGAATCTTCTTCTCCGTCAGCAACCGCTGCGGGCCATAAAGATCCCCGCACACCGCATTGAGCAAACGCGCCCGCTGGATCAACCCCGCCTCGATCCCCGCCCACTCCCCAGCCGACAAGATCATCGGGACCGGATCCAACTCCCACGGCCGATCCATCCCCCGTGGATCGTCGTACACGTTGTACGTCACCCCGTTATCAGCCAGCATCCGCTGACCCTGACGCCAACGCCGATCCAACACCTCACCACCCATCCCCTCAAGCTGATCCGAAAACCCCCGCCATCCCTCACGCACCACCCCATCCCCATCCTTCATCTCATCAAACACCCCGGCACCGAGCGCACCATAGCCACCCACCAACGACAACCCAACCTCAGCAGCAGCATCCGACATACTCATCGGCCCATTCTAGCTCACCAACGATCGGCCACAGACCACCCCCAACCCCACCCATCTCAGCTTCGCTTATCGGGACCCAGCCGCCCGCCGCAGGTCCAGAGTCACCGGCATCTCCTCGCTCCGCTCCGTCGCCCGCATCGACATCGCCCCAGGCGTGTGCCCGTGACCAAAAAACCGATTCGCTCGCCTCGCCTCCGCCTCCAAAGCATTCACCGGGAACGTCTCGTAGTTCCGACCCCCCGGATGCGACACATGATACGTACACCCGCCGATCGACCGACCCGCCCACGTATCCACCAGATCAAACACCAGCGGCGCATGCACCGGAATCGTCGGATGCAGACAACTCGGCGGCTGCCACGCCCGATACCGAAGCCCCGCCACAAACTCACCCTGACGACCCGTCGCCGTCAACGGCAGCTCCACCCCGTTCACCGCCACCGCATGACGACGACCCGCCGTCGTCCCCACCAACCCCGTCACCTTCACCTGCATCCGCTCCAACGACGAATCCACATAACGCGCCGTCCCCACCGCCGTCGCCTCCTCGCCCAGCGTCAGCCACGGCTCGATCGCCTGCCGAAGCTCAATCGTCACCCCGTCACATGTATACGTCCCGTGCCGAGGAAAACGAAACTCGAAAAACGCGTCATACCAATCCGCCTCGATCCCAAAACCATGCTCCCGCAAATCCTCGAGCACATCCTTGAAATCCTCCTCCACAAAATGCGGCAGCAAAAAACGATCGTGCAGCATCGTCCCCCAACGAATCAGCCGGTGCTTCCCAGGCGTCTCCCAGAACCGCGCAATCAGTGCCCGCAACAACAACGCCTGCGTCAACCCCATCCGAGGATGAGGCGGCATCTCAAAACCTCGAAACTCCACCAGCCCCAACCTCCCCGTCGCCGAGTCTGGCGAATACATCTTGTCAATACAAAACTCCGACCGATGCGTGTTCCCCGTCAGGTCCGCCAGCAGATGCCGAAACACCCGGTCCACCAGCCACGCCGGAACACGCTCCTCATCACGATCAGGAATCTGACCAAACGCAATCTCCAACTCATAAGTCGCATCCGCACGACCCTCATCCACCCGCGGGGCCTGACTCGTCGGACCCACAAACATCCCGCTAAACAGATAACTCAGCGAAGGATGATTGTGCCAGTGACCCAGCAGACTCCGCAGCAGATCAGGCCGCCGCAAGAACGGCGAGTCCAACGGCTTCGCCGCACCCACCACCACATGATTCCCCCCACCCGTCCCCGTGTGACGACCATCCACCTGGAACTTCTCCGTCCCCAGACGACACGAACGCGCCACCTCATAAAGCGTCGTTGTGATCTCCGACAACTCCACCCACGTCGCACTCGGATGAATGTTCACCTCGATCACACCAGGGTCAGGCGTCACCTTGATGTTCAACACCCGCGAGTCCGTAGGCGGGGTATACCCCTCGATCACCACCGGCGCCTCCAACGCCGCAGCCGTCGCCTCCACCGCCGCCAACAGATCCAGATAATCCTCCAGCCTTCGAGTAGGCGGCATGAACACATACAACCGACCCTCCCTCGGCTCCACGCACATCGCCGCACGAATCACCCACTTCGCCGACTGACCCAAACCTGGAACCGCATCCGCAGGGTTTTCACCAATCGCCTCCTGCTCATTCACATCCTGACGCAACCCCTCCGCTTCCTCGTTTCTCGCCGCCCGACGCTGACCCCCATGACGCCAGTCATCCGGCAGCGCAACACCCGCCGTCGCCGTCGGGTCCGCCTCCACCACATACGGATAATCCTCATCCTCCACCCACGGCAACGACTCCAACGGCAGCCGCAAACCAATCGGCGAATCACCCGGAATCAGCTTCAAACGACCCAGCCGCTTCTTCTCACCCTTCGGCTGAGTCTCCCCTCGACCCGATCCATCTGCCTGCACCATCCACATCCCGCTCTGCCACGCCGCATCACCCTCCTTTTGCACCCGATACAACGGCAGCACGTAACCCACAGGCGTATTCAACCCCCGCTCAAAAACCTTCCGCAATCGCTCACGATCCTCAGGATTCTCAAGCTTGTTCTCCTCCGCCGTCACGTTCACCGGCAAACGCTCCCGCGCCCGCTTGTAATGCTCCGCATCCTCATAAACCGCCCGGATATAACCACCCTCGACCCGCAGCTTCCGCGACAAACGATCCATAAAACGCTTCGCTACGTCATGCCCAAACCCGTAATCCCTCGTCTCATCCGCAATCAGATCGTCCCGCTTCCAAACCGCCTTCCCATCACGACGCCAATACATCCCAAACGCCCAACGCGGAAGCGGCTCACCCGGATACCACTTGCCCTGACCAATATGCAAAAGACTCCCCGGCGCAAACCGCTCCCGTAGCCGCCTCACCAGCTTCTCCGCATAACCCCGCTTGCCCCCGCCCACCGCCGCCGTGTTCCACGTCGCCCCCTCCTGATCATCAATCGACACAAACGTCGGCTCGCCACCCATCGTCAGCCGCACATCCCCCGCCTCCAACCGCCGATCTACCTCACGCCCCAACCCGTCAATCGCCGACCACTGCACCTCCGTATAAGGCTTGGTCACGCGCGGGTCCTCATGCACCCGCGTCACCTCAATCCCATACTCAAACGTCACCTCACACTCACCCAGCTTCCCCGTGATCGGCGCCGCACTCCCCGGATCAGGCGAACACGCAAGCGGAATATGCCCCTCACCACACATCATCCCGCTCGTCGCATCCAACCCCACCCAACCAGCCCCAGGCAGAAATACCTCCGCCCAAGCATGCAGGTCCGCCACATCCTCACCCACCCCAGCCGCCGCACCCTCCTCAATCGGCTTCAGGTCCGCCACCAACTGCACCGAATACCCCGACACAAACCGCGCCGCCAACCCGCTCCGCCGCAGCAACTGCACCAGCAGCCACGCATAATCCCGACACGACCCCACACCCTTCTCCAGCGTCTCCTCAGGCGTCTGAATCCCCGGATCAAACCGCAGCGAATACTTCAACCGACGCTCCACCATCTGGTTCACATCAACCAGAAAATCCACCGTGTTCCGCTTCGTCCGATCCACCTCCGCCAGCATCCCCTCAAACAGCGCCCCACACCCCACATCCCCCAACGTCTCCAGATAAGGCCGAAGCTCCTTTTCCAGCGCCCCGTCATAAACAAACGGAAACTGCTCCGCATAAGGCTCAAGAAAAAAGTCGAACGGATTGATCACCGTCATATCCGCAACCAGGTCCACGTCCACACCAAACGCAGTCACCGGCTTCGGAAACACCAGCCGCCCCAGATAGTTGCTCTGCGGGTCCTGCTGCCAGTTGATAAATGGCTGCGTCTCACCCTCACCAACACGAACCTTCATCCCATAAGACACCACAGGCGTCCGACAATGAGGCGCCGGCCGCAACCGCACCACCTGCGCCCCCAACGCCACCGCCCGGTCATACCGATAAGCCGTCCGATGATGCAAACCAACACGTATCGCCATCCAAGCAACCGCCTCACAAAAAAACACACCCCACAACCATCACCACACAAACCCCACCCCAACACAAGCCACGCCCATCCTACCCGAACCTAGCCCCACCGAACCCTGCGAAGCCCGCGCAGCGTGCGAAGCAGGGCCACAGCCCAATCACCAGCAGATACCTGTTAACCACCCCAAAAACCACCCAAAAGCCATCAACTACGAGCCCCATGCGCCACAAGCATGGGGTCCGGCACTCACCAAACGAGCCAGTAACCCCTCCGCCTCTACTTATGAATGCGCTAGGGATGAGGAGGATTATACACCCCCGGTGGTCATCAATAATAAAGGATCCAAGCCGCCTTCACACACAACGGACGGCCTGCTGACAGTCAATCACGTGACCCGTAATGGTCTTCCAGTGCATCAACGAAGCGATCCAAGAGGCTGGCGTAGGTTTTGGCGTTGTCGGGGTTGGGTTTGAGCGAGGGTCCTGTGGCGATGAAGGGTTCGGCCAGGTTGGTGATGTCGGCGGCGGGGTCGGT
>JAVKCD010000024.1 GCA_040222855.1 Phycisphaeraceae bacterium
AATCGTCACCGTAGCGCCATTATTGATCGCCGCCAGATCACCAGAACCAGGCTCACCAACGTCCCAACCCGACGAACTGTAGTTGCCGTCAACGCCGCCGTTGTCCCACAACACCGTCGGCGTGTACGTGTCCGCAAGGGCCACTGAAGCGGTGAGCATCACCATGGTGCTGCCCGCCATCAACTTACATGTAGAGGGGCTATTCGAACGCATAAAACTCTCTCCTTCCATAAAGACCAGGTTTGAAGCAGATATGACACATCACGAAAAGCTCAAGGGTGATTCAGTCAACCATTTGAAAATCATCAGAAGCACGTCCATCGAGAGATTGATTGCTGTTGCCTGCGTGAACCGAATCTGACTTAAATGAGAACTTCTTAAATATATCTCATATGATTTATTGTGTCAACTAAATGAACAATATATACTCTATAAAGTTCATATGGGCTTGCCTCATCAGCGGAAACCTCCCCGATGCCCTCCAGAGGCCATATTTGCCACCACAGGAGTCGATGCCTTGAACCTCCAGAACTGCCACCTGATCGTCGCACCCCTTACTCCGATGAATGAAGTCGGGGAAGTAGATCTGAATCTGCTCGAAGATCAGGCAGACCTGCTTCTGTCCCGCGGGGCGCAGGGCTTTTACATCCTCGGAAGCACGGGTGAAGGCATGTTGCTGACCCATGCTGAGCGTGTGGCTGTCGCTGAGCGATGGCGTGCGATTCTTAGCCCAGAGATTCCCCTGTTGGTCCATGTCGGCCATGGTTCGATCGAAGAGGCGCGGTCTCTGGCGCGGCATGCGAGTCAGATCGAGGTCTCAGCGATCTCCTCGGTGGGCCCTACCCATTACACCTGCTCGAATCTGCAAACGCTGGTGAACTGGTCTGCATCGATCGCCGCGGCTGCCCCTGAACTGCCTTTTTTCCATTATTTTCTCGGTTCAACACCCACAACGCATCCAGCTCGCGCCAGCGAGTATCTCGCCGAAGCGATCAAACGTATTCCAACCCTTGGTGGGATCAAATACACCCATGAAGATCTCCTGGATTATGGCGACTGCCTGAGGCTCGCTGGCTCGCGTTACCGCGTCTTCTATGGCAAGGACGAGGCCATGCTTGCAGCGCTGTCTCTTGGAGCCCCCGCTTTCGTTGGTGGGACTTACAATCTCTTTAGCCCACTCGCGGTAAAAATCCTCAACGCATATCAGAGCGGTGACCAGCACGCCGCCCGGCAAGCGCAGGAAACGCTGCAGCAATGCATCGGTGTGCTCCGTCGGTATGGCGGTCTTGTAGCGCTTAAAGCAGCGATGTCCTCCCTGGGAATCAATCTTGGGCAGCCAAGGCTCCCTCTGCGCGGCCTCACCGACCAGAACGCGGTCAAGCTAATTGCTGAACTCGAGCAGGTCTGGCCTCAGATGACCGGCGCTGCGGGCGGTACCGTGCGGCTTATCAGCCGCTGATTTTAGCGGCTCGGATCAGCCGCCGGCTCGAAGATCGGAAGGCGTATGTCTAAGCGGCGTCCGCGGGAATCGAGCTTCCGGCGGATCCAGGCCGGCTCGGCGAGGCCCGCTTCCCAGGCACCTAACTCTCGCCGCAGCCGCTCGTAGCGCGACGGGTACTTTTCCACGAGATTCGTAGTCTCACCCACGTCCGTCTTCAGATCAAAGAGCTGCCGTTCCCCGTTGGCGAACAGGATCAGCTTCCAGTTCTCCCGTACGATGGCGGCGTGGTCGTGATAACGCCAGTACAGCGAGCGGACCGGCGGCACGTCGCACTGCCCTGTCATCCGTGGCATCAGGTCGTGACCGTCGAGCGGTCGCGCTCCGGCAAATTCGATCTCCGCCGCAGACAGGGCGGTGGTGTGGATGTCGAGGGATGAGACGGGATGCACGAGGATCTGGCTCGCCGCGATCCTCTCAGGCCAGGCGATGATGAATGGGACGCGGACACCGCCCTCCCAGAAAGTAGCCTTACGCCCGCCTAGGGGCGCATTGCTTGCAGGGCTCTGCCTCGCGTAGCCTGGCCCGGAGGCACCACCGTTGTCTGAGATTAGGAAGAATAGGGTCCCGTCCCCAGCGTCCAACCGCTGACATGCAGCACGCACCCGGCCCACCGCGTCGTCGATGGCGCTCACCATCGCGGCATACACCCGGCGTTCCCCCGCAAGGTGCGCGAAGCGATCTAGGTAGCGGGGCGTCGCCTGCATCGGAGTGTGCACAGCGCTGAAAGAAAGGTATAGAAAAAACGGCCGATCCTGGTCCGCCTCGACGAAGCGGACCGCTTCGCGAGCGAAGGCATCGGTCAGGTACTCTGGCTCGTCGACCACACGGTCACCTTCATAGATCGGGAATGAGCGCCCATGCACGAGATTCTCTCCATCTGCGGCGCGGAGATGTTGGTTGACCCCGGTAAGGAAGCCATAGAAGCGTTCGAAACCGTGATCCAGCGGCCGTGTCCCGTCACGCTGTCCCATGTCCCACTTGCCGATCATCGCCGTGCGATAGCCCTCGCACCGCAGCGACTCAGCAATCGTGGTCTCCGAAGGTGGGAGGCCGAAAGCCGGCTCAGGATCCGGGCCACCATTGTCCTCAAAACCGAAGCGGTTCTGGTACCGACCGGTAATGAGGCCGGCACGCGACGGCGCACAAATCGGACTGCTCACGTAAGCCCTGGTAAATCGCACGCCGTCTCGGGCCAGCGCATCGATATGTGGCGTGATGATGTCCGGTGAGCCGTATACGCCCAAGTCGGCGTAACCGAGGTCATCGATGACAATCAGGACCACGTTCGGTTGCGCCCGGGCAACTGAGGTGGTGATCAACGTCAGCAGGGCGAAAATCCAAATCCAGATCGTGGTCAATCTCGAGACTCCTGTGTGTTGCAAGGAGACCATCATGGCTCGATTCGGTAGCTGAAAAGGTGCGCGTGCTGCATCCGGAAACGCAGAGCGAACGCTCGAGCGCCGCCGATGGTATCGCCGCCAGCCCACCTGACCTGATGATCCAGATCGTCGCTGCGGATAACCTCGCAATCCTGTGCGGAGAAGCCCGGGAGCACATTTCCGTCTCGATCGAGCACCTCCACCGCCATCCGTCCTTCGCTGGCATCCGCGTTCACGATCAGGCGGCCTTCCTCCGAGATCATCGGGCGCGTCGTCACCACACCTTCTGCCCACCGGGCACGCAGCGAGGCCAACCGGTCACGTGGCCAGGTGGCCAGCGCAATCGTGATCCGCTTGGGCGGCCGCATTCCGCCGTGCGTGGTGTTGATCGCGGTGTAGTACAACCAGAGCTCATCACCCACGACGATCGGGTTGTTGGCGATATCCAGGATCGTCCCAGCGTCGTAGTCATATGGTCCGTTGGGTACAACCGGCTCTCGCTTGGTTGTCCGATTCCAGTTTCTGCCGTCTCTACTGTGGATCAGCTGCACGTCAATCGGCCCATCCCAGGCTGACTGGCTAGGTGGATGGACGCGGATCAACCCGGTGACCTTGAAGACCGTGAGAAAGCCCAGATACTGAGAGCCATAACGAAATCCGTTCCAGCCGTAGAACTCCGTTGCCTGCTCGTGCCCGAGAATCCAGTGGTCATCCCACTCATCAGCCACAATGGTCTCGGCAGGGAGACTCCAGTCCCGGAAGTCGCGACTCGTGGTCAACGCACAGGTCCGCTTGGCAAGGATGCCTTGCTTATCCAGTCTTGGAGGCCCGGTGCGAATATACGCGAGGTACTCGCCTGATTCCGGGTCACGGTTCACCGTTGAGAGCTCACTGCCGTACGGGATGAGTGGCTTACCGTCGTTGTAAAACTTCCAGTTCAATCCATCCGCTGAATAGGCGCCCTGGTAACTGCTCCTTGACCCAAACAGCGCCTTGTATCGTTCTTGAGGGTCATCAGCCTGCTCATCCACGAAAACCGTCGGGTTTCTGACGCTTGGCAGAACGATATTGTTCGCGGTCGATCCCTCATACTCATAGAGGCCGAGTTCCGGCCGTCTCCAGTTGATCCCGTCATCAGATTCGGCGTAACAGATGCCCTCTGCTCCGTACCACATCTGAAAGAGGCCTCTCTCCTCGTTGTAGTGAACCGTGCCGTAGATGTAGATCCGATCGTGTTCCCAGGGCATCTCGGGTTCAAGGACTGGTTTCTCACGCTTTGTTGCCTGATGCAGAAACCGTTCGACAGCCACCATCTCACTAACCCGGGCGTCGTCTACAAACAGCTCCGACTGCCCTTCATGTCGGAACGGCTCCTCTGCATGAGTCGGTGCCACGCAGGCCAGAAGAGCTGCCATAAGCGCCAGAGAAGCGCTAAGCTGGGTAAGCATTCCAGATTCCTTTATATGTCTCTTAGATGTGTCGATTGGATATCATCAGCACGCAAATTCGGAAAAGACGAGGCCGCGGGTAAGCGGCCTCGCCCGTAAGCCAATCTCATTTATCGCTGCCGTTGCAGCAATCCCAAACCAATCAGGGTCAGCAATGTGGCGACTCCAGGTTCCGGGACAGCTGCCGAACTACCGAAGTTCGTGGCCAGCAGCGACAGGTCAACAAGATCAACCTGAGTGTCCGCGTTGAAGTTCCCGCCAGCCCATCCCGTGTTGGTGCCGAAGCTTGAGGCCAGCGCTGACAAATCCACGAGATCAACTGACTGGTCGAGGTTGGAGTCACCGGGGAAGGTGCCGAGGACAGAACTGATCATCGCATCCAGATCGCCAGAATCGACAACCGTTGAGCCATCGAGATCGAACACCAGGTCGGTGCTCCCGGCTCGGATAGCGGCCGTGAGTTGATCAATGTCGTCGGCATCAATCACAGTATCCCCGTTGAAATCTCCAGTAAGACCAGCCATGACCAGGGCAAGATTGTTGGCATGGCCATCGCCCCCGTCATAAAAGTACGTCAGGCTGTAATCACCAAAGGTCGTGCCCTCTGGAGCATTCAGGAACTCACCCGCAATTGGGTCAGGCTCCTGACTGTCGATTAAGACGATCGTGCTGGGCGTTGTCGTCATCGCGCTGAGGTCAATAAGCAGTTGACCATCCTGAATGCTCACGCCACCCGGACCATCAAAGATGGTGATCGTGCTGATCCCACCAGCATCGGCGATGAAACTCAGTGTGGCATCAGGACGGTGGGCGTAGCTCAGAGCGGTGATTGTTGCATTGGACCCCGAGATTTCCAGCAAGGCCTCTCCTGGATCCGACCCGCTTGCATCGTTCAGCAGCGTGGTGCCGACATTGAGCGCACCGTTTCCACTGACCCTCACCGTCCCCTTGGTAGGCAGCCCTTCCGCAGCTGGTCTCGCTGCGATGTTGAGATTCCCTGCGGTGTTCCAGGTACCGCCTGAGATGTTGAGGGTGCCTGTAGCGCCAGCGCGTCCGACACGCATGGCGGTGGATGAGGTCCCGTTGACGGTGACCGATCCTCCCTCGAGGTTGAAGATACCCACACCCGAGGCGCTGTAGCCCGGGCCACGCGCGCCG